>JAYUXG010000296.1:0-24342 GCA_043753125.1 Saprospirales bacterium
TTCCAGGTTGGTGTTGTAAGGGGCCGTCCAGCCCGGCATCACGAAAGTGAGCCGGAAAGAATACGGGTCTTCGTCGCCGCAGGGGGTACAGCCGCCGGTGGAGCAGGCGGGATAAAGCGCGTCGCCGGGAAACTTGGGGCGCAACAGCAGGTGTTCCACGATCAAAAATCGTTCACCCGGGTCGCCTACGTCCACGCCAAGCAGCCGGTTGAGGCGCGGGCGCAAACCAGTCACATTATGGACAGCCAACGGATTTTTTCGATAATTGAACGCACGCGCCCGGTCATGGCTAATTACCGGATATTCCCGCAGGAAAGCAATTTTATCCTTGATCAACTCCTCCAAGGCCAGCGTTTGCCCTTCCATATTGGTGAGCAATAGCGCATACTCCTTGAACTGTTCCCCAAAACGCGCCAACAGGTGGTCCAGAAAACGGTTGCGCCTTTCCAGAAAACCCGGTTTGGTCTCGATCAAGTCGTAGAGCTGATCCGGGCTGAGGCTATTAAAAATCTGGTTGGCCCCCCGGATGAGCGGTTCGTCGAGCCGACGGATGAAGTAGCTGCGCTCCACGGCTGGGCTAAGCGAAAACAAGTCGGCCGTGTGGTTCACTTGGGCCAAAGCGTTGGCCAGCATCTGCTCAAACGGCATCAGGTAGGCTTTCAACTGCTTGGCCTGGGCCCGGCGCAGCGTGGAAGCATGGGAGGGAAGTCCTTCAGAACCAACGCCATAAGTCATGGGCAGGCTGTATTGCACCGGGAAATAATCCTCCGGGTTGCGGTACTGACCCTGCGGTGGCAGCAGGTCTTTGGCGGCATTTTTTATTTTTGGGCGCTCGGCTTCGCCGCGCAATTGGGTGAGCGTATCACGGGCCTCATCCAGGCGCGGCAGGAAAGGCAGGCCATTTTTGTAAAAAAGAAAACGCGAGAGGCGGTGGTATAGCCGGGGCTGGTGCAGCGGGGTCACGGCCAAGGTCCACAACGCGCTGATTTGCTTCGGGTTGGGGCTAGGTGCACGGAGGTCGGCTGCACCGGCAATGGGCTGGCCCTCGGCATCATACTTGGTGAGCAGCAGGTTGTTCACCGTCACCACGCCCTCAATATCCATGAGCCGGTTGAGGATGTCGGACACCCGGAGCTCAGGTTTCAGCCCGGCGGCCTGGAGCTCGTTGGTTTTGAGAAAGCCGTTTTCCAAGGCCGGACCTTGAAAAATATCCTCCACGCCTACCCCTTCGTCCAATAGTTCCTGCATGGCATAAAACTGGATGGCCGGGTTGAAATACTGTTCGATCTCCCACCAGATGCGCGCCTGTACCCGCTCTATGTCGGCATTGGGGGCCACTTCCACGTCGCAGCAAACGGCCACGTCTTCTACGTTGACCCGTTGCACCGTGCAGTAATCCTCATCCAGGTTGCGGTGGGCATGGAGAGTAGTTTTGGCATCTTCCACCGCTTGCAAGGTTTTTTTCCACTTGCTGCGATATTGCCAGGCAAAACCGGCAGAAGTGGAATCGCCCAGTTCGGCGATCAACCGGCTGACCGTCAGGCTATTTTTGATGGATTCGCTGCAAAACAAGCGCAGTGCCACGTGGTGGAAATGGATCACTTGGTCACCAGGGGCCACGGTAATTGCCAAGGTGGTGTAGAACACGCCGCGCCAGTTTTGCTGCAATATTTCGTCTTTGATCGTACCTATATCGGTCTTTGCCCGCACCAACCGGGTGGCCAACACCAGCCCCAATTGGTCGTCGCTGCCCAGAAAAGCGGTGGAATCGTCCTCCTCCAGCACCGTCTGGTCGGGGAAACGCAGTTCGATAGTGACCGGGAAATACGCATCGCCTTTTTTGATCTGAAACGTCTTTTCAATCTTTCGGTCGTTCAAATCCCCTGATTCGGCATCGGCTTCCAGTTCCAAAAGCACTTCATACAGGCCATGCGGCGACACTTTTTTGGTAGTATTGACCAAGCGGCTGGCCTGTAGTGCCAGTTGCTGGGCGTAGTCAATGACATTTGCCGATTTTTGCGGAAACACTTGATTTTCGGAATGGGAAGAAAAATGAAGCACCTGCTCTCCCGATTGGTCGGGTGGCAGTAAATAGCCCAATTCCAGCTGGTCGTCCAGGCAGCGGGCGAAATAATGCAGATCACACGTGCAATCCTTGCAAAATACCCAGGCGTTGCGCACGCCATCGAGATCAATTAGCAGGCGGCGGAAATCGTCGGTCGTCCACGGGTTGACGGTCAGTACCTCGCGGGGAGTAAAGAACGGCTGTTGGGTATCGGTAGCCGGGTCGGCGGGCGCGAGCAGGTCCTGGATATTCCAGCCAAGGCGGTAGCCAAGGTCGGTCAGGGCATAGCAGAGGGCCTCCAGGAGCGTGATGCCGGGATCGTGGAGGTTATAGTCCGTCCAGTGGCGGCTGCCCATCTGCTCGATAAAGCCGATGCCTTCCCGGCGCAGGAGGTAGTAGTCCTCGATGGGTTTCAGCAGCGGGTGCTTCGGTATGGCAACTGGCGGCTGGCTCATGATTGGCAGGGGCAGGGGTCGCCGGAGGTCTGCGCGGACACGGCGGCGGCGGTGATGGATTGAATGGTATGTTTTTCTTCCGGCACGGACACCAGCACGGATACGGCGGTGGAGCCTTCTACCTCGTTCAGGTCGTTCGTTTCCGATTGATTCCCGATGCGGTGGAAAAGTTTAACCTCAGTCACGTAATCCACAAAGGGCCGTTCTTCGACGAAGTTGATCAGCACGGATTTGTAGATTTTTCCGCCAAAAGAAGGGCTGCCACCACCGGGAAACGCCCAAGGCGACAGAAAGCGGGTGATCTCCCGTTTGAGCTGGTTGGTATAGTAGGTTTCGTCGAAGCCCGGATGAAACCGCGCCCGGAAATCAAGGCGTACTTCCTCGAATTGGGGATTTTTGACGTGCAATTTGGCAAAACAGGACAGCCGCTGCCGCAAAAACGCCTCTATTTCCAGCAACAAGCCCAAACTGGTGTAGGGGCGCAGTGGGTCACGTAGATTCTGCGCCTGTTGGCTGGGGATGGTGACGAGGGTGACGTGTCCGGCGGCCAGTTCGCGGTAAATACCGTTGCCAGCCACGTTCGGTTCGTACTGGGTATGGTTTAGGCACTTAACCTTATAAATCTGCGGGAAAGCCTCCAGCACCAGCCGTTCGTAATCCCACAGGGCAATGGCGCGTTCTTTGTGGCGCAGCCGTTCGCTGACGCGGGTGTAATAGGCGTTGGAGGCTTCTTTGCCCCGTCCGCCAAAGGTGGCGAAAGGTTGATCGAGTTTTTTGACGGTGGCCTCCGGCCGGTCGAGCTTGGCGATGGTGCCAGCAGCGAGGGGCGTGGCAGAGAAAGCCGGGTCATTGTCGCGGTTGGTGAATGTGGCCCGCAGGGCCTGGGCGGCCACCGTCAGTAGGCGGCAGACGGTGTCGCTCTCCGTCTCGACGGCGATACGAATCCAGTGCATCCCAGTGGGGAGCAGGGTATTATTATTGGTCGCGTCGCGGGGCATGGCGAGCGTGACGATGCCGGAACGGGTCAGTTCGCCGGTCAAGTCCGCCACGGCATCTTTTTCAAACTCTACCCATACATTGTTGCGCAGGTAGCTCCAGTGCAGGTGCGGCACTGGTTTTTGGGACAATGGGTCGGCAGTGCCTTCGGCCACCTGAAACAGCAGGGCCAGGTTTTGCGGCGGCTGGAGGCCAACGATGCCGAGGTAAAACTCGGCTTCGTGGCTGGTATTGGCGGTATGCCGGAATTGGGGCAGCAGCGTGACTGGGTCATTGCCCAAAGCCGGGTGCCGCTCGGCGTAGCCAAAGGGAGTGAGGTGGAAAAATTTGGCCCCGGTCGGATCGTCGGTTGCCCCGCTATTAAGCAAGAGCTCGGGCGCAGTGGCGGAATAGGCCACCTCCATGCGTTCGATTTCGGGGGTGTACGGTAGAGGTGGATTGACCAGTGTGGGGGACGTTACGTTATTGGCAATTTCGGTCAAGTAGGCAGCCAGTAAGGCTGGATAGGCTTTATGTCCGAAATCGTCTTTTAAAGCCAGGCGCAAGTAGCCCGCTGTTTTTTCGACCGTATATACCTCGGATGGCGCATAATTGACCGGAGCCAATTGGCTAAACGAAGCAAAACCAGTGGGCACTTTCAAATTGACTGGTGGTGGTTGGGGTTCCCAGACAGATTTATGAAGATAATAGTAATCAACGGTTTTACTGGTATCAGGCCCGGTGCCTTTCCAGGCAATATTTAATTTTAAATGGACATCGTTTTTTTGAAAAACCTCCTGATGGCCGATCAGCAAGCTGGCCCCCGCCGTAGGTTGCGGACCAAAAGGCTGAAAAGTCTTGGCCACATCCACCGGGCCAAAATCATTGCTGACGGCGAGATTTTTTAATCCGGTTTTAGAGAAATTTTTTTTGCTGTCCAAGCCCACGAACACCTTTATCTCAATGGAATTTAGTTCGGCATTTTCTAATCCGACATAGTCAAAAGGCTTATCTGCCTCTTGCCGTAGGATGACTTTGATCATCGGATGCAGTGTACCAAAGTTTCCCCCATGGGTTTTGGGCAGATAAGGTACGATGGGTGGTACATCGCCTTCGAGATCAAAATCAAGGATTGGATCAGACCCGGAAAGGCCAGGGAAAATCTTGTTCAGCCGGTGCCAGCCTTTTTCGGTAGTCAGATAAACAGTAGTGTCTAAATCGAATTTGTCAATAGATTTTCCTAAATGGAGCGTAAGTTGGACGGTGCGGAACCCCTCGGTGAGGTAAAGATGATTGGACGCAATAGCAAACCCCACTTCCGCCGTTGGCATGGCAATCTCTTGCAACTGCCCATTATCATATATTTTATTGTAGAAAGGGTGCCAGGAATGGTCGGCCGTGGTTAGTGATGCTCCTTGGCCATTGCCCGAATTGGCGACGGGAGAGGCGTAGAGTCGCCCAATATGTACGCCACTGCTGATGGGTTCGTTGCCGTGCCGATAGACGGTTTTCAAGGCCGCTACTTTGGCTTGGTTGGCCACAAAATCGCGGTCGCTGGCAAAAAAAGCCTCGTGGCCCAGGGTGTCTTTGCCCGCCTTGAAGAGGGTGCCGCTTTTCAATTCGTGTGCCGTGGCGTGCTTGGCGAGTTCCACCAAAAGATGGGCGTGGCCAGGTTGGGCAGGCTTCTCGCGGAGCTGCAAGATGTCTTTGTAGTAAAAATCGAGGTGCCGCCCGGTGAGCGTGTTCATCTCTGTGCGGGCATGCTCGAACAGGCGCAGGAAGGCCAAAAACAGCGCATAGTGCGGTTCGTGGCTGTCCCAGTTGGTGAAAGTACCGGCCAGGCTCTTTTCCGCCTCGCCCACTGTGCGGGCATAAACTTTCAGGAACTGGTCAAAGACGGAGGTGAATAGGTTGTGGGTAGCCGCATGGTTGATGCGGTCAAAAGAACTTAAGCTGGCCATCCCATACACCGATTGGTCTGGCAACTTACCGGACTTATAGGCTGTCCAATTGGGCGACCCGCCAAGCCAATCCCTGGAAAGGCCTTGGGCTACCACCTCCTTAAAAGGGACAACCACCTGGCCGAGGATATTCAAATTCGCCGGGACGGCAGTTTCGTCAATCAAGGTCAGACCAACTCCGCCTGCATAATAAGCGATGAGCCGCCCAAAGCCAGGTTCCAGTTGCGTTTTGATGAGGTTTTGCAAGGTCGCTTTTAAGCCTATTTCCGGCGGAAGGCTTTCTTTCAGTACATCCAACTGGCGGGCCAGGGTGCCAATACTGGCAAACAGGTAGCCCAGGTGTTTTTTTAAGTCGGGATTGGCACTGGCATGATCGTGGGCGCGATCGTTCAGAAATCGGAAGGATTCCAGTACGCGGGTTTTGTACACATCTACTTCCTGCACCGCCGCGATGGCCAACTGCACGGACACATCCTGCCCGAAAAAACGCTGCCAGTTATCCAGGGCCACCTCTCCTGCATCGAAATAGCGCAAGTAGGCCGCATAGCCCTGAGCAAACACCATGCTGTGGGCGGGCGTTTGCTCATTCACGGGCGCGTACGCCGGGTCGAGTGCCACAAAAGGGCGCTGGTCCTGGCTCGTGCCTTCGCGGACGAGTTTTTGCGGATCGGTGTTGTGGTTGCAGTCGGGCACGGAGAATGATTTATAGTAAAAGATTAGTCAGGCAGCAAACTAATACTGGTGGTCAGGTTGAGGTCGGTGCCTTCTATTTTGTAGAAGGGAAAGACAAAATTGTAGCGGGTATTGGTGGCGCGGACGCGATAGGTCACTTCAATGAGCACCACGCCCTCCAGTTCGAGCCCCGTGTTCAAGTATATAGTCTCCACATCGATGCGCGGCTCGTAGTACAGCATGGCGGTCTCTATCCGGCTGGCAAACAGTGTTTTCAGGGTGGTATCCAGATTTTCAAACAGCAGATCGTTCAGGCTACAACCAAAATCGGGCGACATGACGCGCTCGCCAATGGTCGTGGTCAGCAATATTTCCAGGCAGGAAGCAATGTCGGCTTCTTGTTCCAACATCGCCACGCTATTAGTGCTGCGTTGAAAATTAGGCGGGAAAGACCAGCCGCGACCAAGAAAGGGAAGGTTCATTTTTGTTGGTTGATTAGTTGGTTGACTGGTTGACTGGTTAATTAGTTGATTGGTTAACTGGTTGGACCATTCTGCTAAAATGCGACTCACCGCTCTCACCCTCTCACTTCTCTCACCCTCTCTCACCGCTCTCTACCCTCCAATCAATACGGTGGTGCAGCCGGGGGGCATCACCACCCCGCCGCCTGCCGTGGTGTCGGCCATGCGGGCGGCGGGTACGCCACCGATCAACACCGTTGCCGAAGCCTTGATGATGGCATCCGGGCCGCAGGTGTCGCCCATACGGGCAGCGGGCATACCGCCGATGAGCACCGTCGGACAGCCAGGGGGCAGGATGGGCAGCGGTGCACCCTGAGTGGCGGTGCTGACAATCATATCGGTGACGCGGGCGGCGGGTAGCATAATTTTTGTGTTAGGGGAATATTCTTGTTGGGAGGGATAAAATTTTGAAGGAAAAAATTTTATCCCTCCCAACAAGAATATTTACAGGTTAAAAAGCGTGATGAGAATGATATTAGGTGTCATACTGGTTTCTATAGAGTTTATAGTGATACTGGATACTTTATAAAGGTAGGCAAAGCATAATTCATAACTAATTAATCTGCACTACTCCACCCTTAATCACCGTGGCCGCGCTACCTTTTACGGAGACGTTGGCCCCGGCGAGTTCGGCACTGCTACTCCCCTCGGCCTTGAAGGCGGTCTTAGCTTTTAGTTCGAGGTTCATGCCTTCGGCCTTGAGGTCTTTGGTGGCCTTGAGTACGATTTCCTTGGGGCTTTCGATGGTAATGCCCTTGTCGTTCAGGGTGATCTTGTTGCCATTCTGGTCTTCGATCATAATGCCTTTATCTTCTTCGGAGAGGGTCAGTTTGTTGCCACCGGGGGTCTCGAAAGCGATGATCTTTTTATCGTCGTCGAAGGTCATTTTCATTTTTTCCCGGCTGACGTAGCCTTTGATATGGTTGTCATCGGCGGCTGGTACGGGAGCTGGCTTGGCACTGCTGTGGCACATGCCCAGCACGATGGGGTGGCGCGGATCGTCGTTCAGGAAACCGACCACTACTTCGTCGCCGATTTCGGGACGGAAGTAGGTGCCGCGCCCGTCGCCCGCGTCGAGGGTAGCCAGCCTGGCCCAGGTGCCTTCTTCATCGGGATTGACCAAGGGCAGCACCACTTTGATGCGGTCCTCGCCATCGGGGTCGCCTTCCAACACGGTGACTACGCCCATTTGCAGCCCGCTCACGGCGGGCAACAGGCCAGCGGCGGGCAATGGGCGCAGGTTGTACGTTTGGGCAAAAGCCTCTGGCTGCAGGCCAAACTGCACATCGGTGGTCCAGCCGCCGCCCACGAACTGGTGGCGCACACCAGACACAAAAACGCCCCCTTCGAACCGCTCACCGATGCCCTGTATCTCCAGCATTTTTCCGGGCAACACCTCGGCAAAACCCTCGAATTTGACCCGCCCACGCACTTTGGCGAGGCGTTCGCGGAGCATCAGGCTATCGGCCCAGGCCTGTAGTTCGGGTTGGCTGAGGTTGCCGCTGTGGCGCAGGTCGCGTGGGTCGCCGCCCAGCACGTCGGCCAATGCAGTGGGCGTGAGGTTGCCGCTGCCTTTCCCCGCCGTGTCGGCAGCCTCCGCTTCCACGAGGGCTTGGTCAGTGGCGCTCCAGCTGGTGGCCTTGATGCCCGGGCTTTGCAGGCGGGCATCTATTTCGGCATCCAGCTCAATGATGGTGGCCCCGTAGGCAACGGTTAGTACAGGCTTTTGCTGTAGTTTGGGTGCGGCCACCACCACCTTGCCATCGGCTGCCATCACCAGCAGGCCGTTGGCTTCGGCCCGGCAGACAATGAAATCCCAGTCGGTCGCGTCGTATTGTACTACTTCTTTTAAGTCGGGCTGGGTAGCCTGCACATCCTTCTGAAGACCATATAGCCCAATGATCTCTTCGATGATAGCCCCGTCTTTTTTGTCAGTGTAGTAGCGGCTTTTCCGCCCGACGGTCATTTTGGCGGCCTCGTCGCGGCACTCCACCGTTAGGGCGGAGCTTTGCGAGCGGATTTTGACGCTGTGCTTGACAATGATGCCTTTAAATACCGTTTTCTCGTCCGAACTGTAGCCCAATTTAACCTCGATCTTTTTGCCGGGTACAAAAAACGCCTGGTTGCTCACGGCAAAAGTTTGCAGGGCCACTTCCCCATCGCGCACGGTGAGTGTGGCTGAGGGGATGCGGTTCACCTCACGCGACACGACGATGGATAGGACGCCCACCGTGCCGGGCAGTGGCTTGCCCTCCACCAAGATGGTGGCGGTGCAGACACTCGGCGAGGCCGACTTGGGGATGGAGGATGGCGCGAGGCCCATGGTGGCGTTGTCTAATTGGCGGTTTTGTCAATGGGCGGAAATACGATATCCATACCGGGCTGCAACTGGCGGAAGTTGCCGAGGCCATTGGCAGCGGCTACTTGTAAGTAGTATTTGGGGTGACCATAGATTTTTTTGCAGAGCAAAGGGAGGGTGTCACCGGCTTTTACACGGAGGACGTGGGTGAGGTCGGGAGAAGATTTTCTGGCTTTTGCTGCCGCTTTATTTTCATCAATTGAGCCTATAAATCTGGCGTTTACTATGGCCCGAATGGGCTCTCCATTCGCATTAAACAATTTATACTCAATGCTTAAATCGACTACCCGTCCCTGAAAAATCATACTGCCCCACACCAATACCAGTGATTTATTTTGGTGACTATCTCCATAATATTTTACCAGTAAATCACGCAGTTTGTTTACATCTTCTAAGACTCCACTATTGGGCTTCTTTAAAATATTGCGCAAATCTCCATCAATAATCCCGGTGTCATCGAATAAAAACTTAAAAGACAGTTCCTCAGGAGCCACGCCCACAAATTTTTGCTGTTTCCCTTCTCCACCCATTGCATCAGGCTGACAGTCATACTTGACCTTATAGTTCAGCGTATAGTCTTCCGGGTTGATGAGTGCTTCAAAATAATTGGCATCATCTTTTTTAAATTTTAGCTGGCCCGTGGCCGCCTCTTTCTCATCTTTGAAGCCAACAATAAGCATCTTCTCCAGTTTCCCGGTGAACCGGTCCGTCAATTTGTCGAGTATCATCGTTCTCCTTTTTCTTTTAAGATTTGCAGGATTTGTTCCACACAGTCGGCCACGATTTGTTCCCGGTCGGTTTCTTCCGCACAGGACGCGGAGTCGTTGCCGACCTTCGCGGCAGCGGACTTGTCGGTGGCGGCGGGCGGCGACACCGACACTTTGATATGCAGTTCCTTGATTTCGATGGGCATCAGAGCATGACAAAATAGCGGTACGACAATTCGAGGGTTTCCACGACAATTTCACTTTTTTCGGCATTCAGATCGGAGGTCATCCACTTCACTGGGATGGCGTGCACCACGTTCCAGGTGCGCAACGGCAGGCCTTTCTCATTCATCAGGATGACGATGATGTCGGCCGGGATGAACTTGCGCAGCGTAAAGGCGGCCATGCACCAGCGGGTCACCACGGAATCCAGGATCACCCCGCGTTTCAGCACCAGGTTGGGGTACTTGGTCCGGCCCGGCAGCTGGTGTACAAAGCGATTCTCCCCACCTTCTTTGTAGTCTTCCATTTCGTACTCCACCGATAGGCCCGACACCGACTGGAAGTGCAGGTCGTGGCGATTGGTGCTGATGCTGAACACCACCGAGTAATAGAAGCCCAAGGGCGGATAGGAGTGGATCACTTTGGGAACGATGAAGGATGAACGAACTAAATCTGCATCATTTTCAGGCCCTCGTGCGCCAGTTCGATGCTTTCGACGGCGGCTTCGTTGGCATCGGACTTGAAGTCGGGCGCGGTGAGCTTGACCGGGAAGCAGCGCGTAGCCGACCAGGCCGCCACGGGCACGTGCTTTTCGTTGAGCAGCTTGATGGTGACATCGCGGCGGTTGTTCACCCGCTCATTGGCAATGTCGCTGAGCCAGGTATTCAGGTCGAAATCCGCCTCGAACTTGCCGCGTTTGAGGGTGATGTTGCCGAATTTGCGCAGCCCCGGCATCTTGATCTTGCTGAAGTCAGGGCTGCCGCTGTGCCGGTACTCGATGACCTCTACTTCCTCGGTCAGGCCAGTGACTTCCATGAAACTGATTTTTGCGCCGCCCCAGTCCACCAGAAAGTGGAACTTGGGCAAAGGATATTCTTGTGCCATTTTTTTAGTTTATTAGTTGATTTGTTTACTGGTTAATTAGTTGATTGGTTGATTGGTTAGGAATGAGTGAATAATAAGTTAGCAGGGCCTATGCTATCTGAGTTGTCATTCCGACGATAGGAGGAATTTGCTGTAAGGCAATTGATAACCAACCACTTAAGCAGATTCCTCCTGTCGTCGAAATGACATGCTGGGTGAGAAAATTAACAACTTATTCCTTACACGTTCCTTAATTGGTTGATTAATTTTTGATTAACCCCCCTTTATAAATTCATTCTGTTCAAACTACGCTGCGTTAACCATGCATGGTATTAAGTGACTAAGTGCACCAATCAACTAGTCAACCAATTAATTAATCAACTAATAACCAGTCAACCACCTACGATTCTGGCATCTTGTGCGAGAAGCGGAGGATGATGAACTCGGCGGGGCGGACGACGGCCATACCAATCTCGATGATCATGCGTCCTTCGAGGATGTCGAGGGCGGTCATGGTTTTGCCAATGCCCACGGCAACGTAGAAAGCGTGGTCGGGCTTCACGCCTTGCAGGGCACCTTGCCGCCAGAGGGTGTTGAGGAAGTTCTCGATCATGGCCTGCACCCGCACCCAAGTGTTGGCATCGTTCGGCTCGAACACAAACTGCTCGGTGGCCTTTTTCACGCTTTCCTCCACGAAGTTGAAGAAGCGGCGGACGCTGACGTAGCGCCACTCGTTGTCGTTGCCCGCCAGGGTGCGTCCTCCCCAGACGAGGGTGCCCTTGCCGGTGAAGGCGCGGATGATGTTGATGGATTTGCCCGCATTCACGTCCACGTTGTACTCGCCCTGCTGTTCCTGAGAGATTTTTACGGCCGGGCCGACCACGGCGTTGAGGCTGACGTTGGCCGGTGCCTTCCATACCCCACGGTCGCGGTCCACGGAGGCATATACCCCGGCGATGGCCCCGGAGGGCGGAATGATATTGAGGGCCTCGGCGGCCTTGCTGACAATGCTTTTGTAGGTGCCGAACGCATTGAGCAGGGCATCATTAAACTGCTTTTCGTAGGCAGCGGCAGTCGTTTGGGCAAAACGATAGAAGGCGATGATGGCACTGCTGGACTCTACGGCTGCGGCCTTGGCGAGGTTTGCGTTAGTTGCCTGTTCAAATTTTTCTTCATCGTTGTCAGCATCGGCAAGCTGGGCCGAGGTCGGAATGTTGGGATCAGGATCGGTATCATCATCAGCATCAGGGTCATTCAGATAACCAGTGGCATTAGTAACCGTCAGGCTTGCACCCAAATAACTGGCAGCCAAATTCATATCGGCACTTGCTATCAATTCAGTCAATGCAGTGGCAGGAGTGTTAGTTGAAGTAGCAAAAAGTGCGGCCTTTTGATTGGCCACCAGTTTTTCAAAGGCCAGTCGCACTCCCAGGTCTAATAAATACTTAGTAATAGCCTCTTGCAACTGGAATGTTGGTGATTCAGCAGCGGTGGGCAGTGCAGCCGCCATATCTTTTATAGCTAAGATGATTCCGGTCAATGTTCCGTAGAGTGCTTTTGCACTGGCATAATCTGGAGCAATAGTAAAAGCATCCAGCTCCGTTTTGAACTTAGCATCCCAATTGGTCGTCCCTGCGATCTTCAGTGCCTTCACCGCTTTCATGGCTGCTTGCACATCGAAGATAATGTGCTGGATGCCCAGGTCTGCGGTCAGGCTCTTTAATTCCACTACGTCGGACGAACTGTTCACCAGTGTAATGTCGCGCAGCATCAGCGAGCGCGGCAGGTTGGCATTGATCCAAGGGCCATAAGCGGCACCGTACTTGAGGTAGTTGATGCCGATGTTGTTCCGAAAATTAGCCACTGTGGTCTTAAAGTCCACTGTGTTGGAGACCCGGCCCAGATCGCAGATGACCACCCGATCCATCAGGCGGTTACATTGAGCCAAGGCATCCTGCTGTAGGGTGGCCAGGTCGGTAGCACTTAAGGTTGCTGCATCCGGAAAAACCAGGATGGTCGGTTCATCCTCTATTTCAACGGCTTTGATCCCCACTTTTAGTTGGGTGACATCCGGGGCAGCGGGGTATGCACCCAATGATACAATGTAGCAATTCCCACCGCCATTGGCATAAAACATCCGCAGGCTGTCGTACAGGTAGAACTTGGCAGTACCCTCGGTTTTAAGCACTTGATTGTTGGTGTCCAAAGTCACTTTTACAACTTGCGAAGGCCCGCCTCCGAAGTACAGCTCGTACTCCGCAATGGACTCGATGCGGGTCGGTTTCAGGTAGAGCGACTCCCCGTTGCGCTCTGCCCACTCGGTATAACCGATGAACGCCGGGATGGCCGTCTCTACCGCCGCAATGGACGGCGGGAATTTGGGGATTTCTTCGATGTAAACCCCCGGAGCTTTATACATTGTTGCCATGTTGTATTGTTTTAATGATTTGACATTGTGGTAGTTAGATAAATATTTCGGAGACGAGTCCGGACACTTTAGCCGGGGCGGCAAGATCGTCGAAAGCAGGTTTGACCAGACCAGCCGACGGTTTTTGCTGGGTGCCGGCATTACCGAAATGGGTCAGCGGAAGCGGGTTTGGGGCAAAGGGTTTGGGCAGCCCCGTGTTTTTATTGAAATATTTCCAGACGGTCGAGCGATTTTTGAAGCGGACCTGGAAGACGGTCGAACGCAATGTCGAGGGAGCCGGTGCAGGGAGATTGGGTGTTGCCAACAGGCTGAATTTGGTGGCTGTGCTGAGCGTTGCAATACGGATCAGTGCGAAAATGTCGTCGGGGAGCCCTTCCGTCAGTTCGATACCCTGCGGCGGTACTCCGGTCAGCCCTGCGGGTGGCGTGATCATCGGGGAATCTCCCTGATGGCAGAAAACCGGCAAGTTGGTCGCTATAGTGCCCAATTGCTGGGTGGTAGGGGTGGGATGATCACTAGTCAATTGTAGCAAGGCACTGCCCGATAGTATGAGGGCTTCCACCTGATCTGTAGCGGCAAGTGGCGACATTTCCCTGGATAAGTAAAGCGATAGGTTGGGACTCGCTCCTCTGGATGTCCCAGTCAGGTTAGAGAAAACGGGTACGTTTTCCTTATAGCGGTAGGTTCTGTCCTCCGGCTGGTGGTACAGCGAATAAATCTTCTGCTTCCGCAAAGTCAACGCCGTGTAGTTAAAAAAATCGGTGCTTTGTACGGTCAGCACAAACTCGAACCATGCCTCGTCGGGGAGAAGAATGCCATTCGGCGCAGCCACCACGAAGCCCAAAGCAGTAGGCTTGAATACGCAGCGCAGCCCTTTTAGCCGCTGCTCTGTGGCAGCAGTGGGGACTACGGTCAGGAACGAGCGCACGTCGTAGGTCAGTAGCCTGCGATCTTTCTTGGCCGTGTCCGGTATAGCATCGAACAGGGTCGCTCCCTCATCCAACCAATAATGGTGGAGCAGCCTCACCTCAAACAGGCGTTTATATCCGTTGACGATCCGCTCAGCCATATTAGTTATTAGCCTTTTTTTTGTGGTAAAAATCGCTGACCACCTCGGTGATGAGGCCGCTTTCACTTTGTACGACCTTGAACTTCAGGTCAATCATCCGCAGCATATATAATACGGAGGGATACTGTTTGCCGCCCAGTGTACCCCAGAGATGATTGACTTCTTCCAAGGTGGGGGAGTAAAAATCCAGGATCAGTTTGAAGGTCTCCAACTGGTCGAGGGGATTCTTAGGATCGTCCATGACCAGCGAAGCAGGCAGCACATTGTCGTGGGTAAATACATTCTTGGATTGGAAGAAACGAATGACCCGCGAGAGATAAAGGAGGGCATTGTTGTATTTTGTCTGCGTCGCCGTGGCCAACAACAAGAAATTCAGGAAAACGGGCGGGTTTTCATAGCTGGCCCGCAGGGTCACGTCGTTGCGCACATAGTTGGGCAGGTTTTTGAGGGCTTTTTCTTCTCTGGCATTCACGAACATGAGCACGATCTTGTCCCTCGGCACCGGCCCACCTCCCGCGCCTTCCAGGCCTTCGGCCATGTTCTGCAACTCCACTCTGTCCGACTGGTCCATCTCGTACCCTTGGAGGTGGCCGTTGAGCTCTTTTTTGATGATCGAAAGTGCGTGGGCAATCATTTGACTTAGAGGAAGATATTTGATTAGGCTCGCAAGGTAGATTCCTATTTTTATCCCTCTTTCCCGGCAAACCACCCCCTTCACAATATCCATGCTTTCCGGGAGGGCACCTGACTAGATCAGCTCCCAAACTCCACCCTCCTTACATATTTCTACCTTTGGCCCGCTTTCTGCATACGCTGTCTTTTGTTTTCAGGCACCTGCCTTCTTTATCAAACACCTGTTAAAAATTCCATGCAAAAAAAACGCATCCTAATCGCCGGCGGAGCCGGCTTCATCGGCTCGCACCTCTGCGACCGCTTCCTGGCCGAAGGCTATTCGGTGATCGCCATGGACAACCTGCTTACCGGCGACTTATCCAATATCGAACACCTGTTCAAAGAAAAAGACTTCGAATACCACCACCACGACGTAACGAAATTCGTCCACGTGCCAGGAAAATTAGATTATATCCTGAACTTCGCCTCGCCGGCCAGCCCTATTGATTACCTGCTGATGCCGATCCAGACGCTGAAAGTGGGCGCGCTGGGTACGCATAACCTGCTGGGCTTGGCCAAGGAAAAGGGCGCGCGCATCCTGGTGGCCTCTACCTCGGAGGTATACGGCGACCCGCTGGTGCACCCACAGACGGAGGAGTACTGGGGCAACGTGAATCCGGTGGGGCCGCGCGGCGTGTACGACGAAGCAAAACGCTTTCTGGAAGCCATCACCATGGCTTACCACAACTTCCACGGCGTAGAGACGCGGATCATCCGCATTTTCAACACTTATGGCCCGCGGATGCGGGTGAACGATGGGCGGGTGCTGCCCGCCTTTTTCAGTCAGGCCATTCGCGGCGAAGAACTGACCATGTTTGGCGACGGGTTGCAGACCCGCTCGTTCTGTTATGTGGATGATCTGGTGGAGGGCATTTATCGCCTGCTGCTGAGCGACTACCACCTGCCGGTCAATGTTGGCAATCCCTCGGAAATCACCATGCAACAATTTGCCAAAGAGGTAATGGAATTGGTACAGAATCCGAAGGCCCGCATTGGCTACCGCCCATTGCCGGTGGACGATCCGAAACAACGCCAGCCGGACATCACCAAGGCCCGCCGCTTGCTGGGCTGGGAACCCAAATTTGATCGGGCGACGGGGCTAAAATTGACGTATGAATATTTTAAAAAAGCGGTTAAAGTGGAAGAGTAAATACCAATGTGGATAGTGAAAAACTAATGTGGTCAATGGGGTGCACATTGACCACATCATTAATTCCCTGCCTCCGGCAAAAACGCCAAATCCACGTGGTATTTGCGCGGGTTGTTCGGATCGATCAATACTTGGATAGAGCTGTTAGCGAGGTAGGGCGTGGGGTCGTACCAAATATGGTCACTTTCAAAAACGTGTACCTTTTGTGTAGTCGGGTCCAACCATTGACAGCGGACGACGAAGGGGGAGACGCCATTTAGTCTGACCGAAGTTTTCCACTGCACATTGGTCAATCTGGTGGCTACTGGCTGGCCATTTTGCAACAACCAGTCGGTGTCGCGCTTTTTGAGCCGTTGGTACAACAGTCCGCCGTAGCCAATGCCGCCGAACACTACGAAAAACGAACCCATGATCAAAGGCACGAGCCAGCAGCTCCACCCGTCCAGCACCACACTTGTCGGGGCATCGGCATCGTACCAAAGCGTCACGGTTTCGCCGACGCGGTAGACTGGTGGACTGGAGGACACACTGGACGTATAGATTTGTCGCTCCCCGGCGGCTGTCTCGAATTCGACCACCGGAGCCAGCGATTTGCGTCCCACCAATTCCACCACAATGCCAGTGGTGCGTACTCCGTAGCGGGTAATACGGTTGGTGTAAATCCATACTACAGCGGCCACCAAGCCCATGATAGTGCCTACCACGGCGAAAATGCCGAAAAAGACGGTGTATAAATTCTTCTTAAATGGATTTGTCATAATATAAAATGCTGTTAATCAACAAATTATAGTTTTTAGGTCAGTTTTGTTATGTCGAGCGAAGCCCAGACGTCTGTGCGTATTTTTTTATCAGATGCCTCGGCTCCGCTCGACATGACAACCGCTTTGTGACGGCGAAATGCTACTTTTGCTCCGCAATTTTTCAAAACAAATGACGGAACAAGAAATTATTCGCCGGGAATCGCTGCAAAAACTGCGCGACCTCGGTATTGACCCCTACCCCGCCGAACAGTACGATGTGACGGCCCACGCCGCCGACATCTTGGCCCACTATCAGGAAGAAATGCTGGAAGACGGCCAGAAAAATCGCCTGAACTACCAGGAAGTGTCCCTGGCCGGGCGCGTGATGTTTGTGCGGGAAGCAGGCAAAGCCTTGTTCATGGGCCTACAGGATTCTACGGGCCGCATCCAGCTCTACCTGCGCCGCGAGGAGATTTGCCCCGGCGAGGACAAGACGCTGTTCGATGTGGCGATCAAAAAATTGCTCGATCTGGGCGATTACGTTGGCATAAAAGGTTTTGCCTTCAAGACTAAGACGGGCGAAATATCGGTACACGTGCAGGCCTTTAAGTTTTTGGCCAAATCGCTGCGCCCCCTCCCGGTAGTGAAAAAAGACGCCGAGGGCAACGTGTTCGATGCCTTCACCGACCCGGAGCAACGCTACCGGATGCGCTACGTGGACCTGACGGTCAATCCCGAATTTCGCCAGACCTTCATCAAGCGCAGCAAACTCATCCGTACCATCCGGGCATTTCTGGACGATCTGGGACTGCTAGAGGTGGAAACGCCCATTTTGCAGCCCATCCACGGCGGCGCGGCGGCGCGTCCGTTCAAGACGCACCACAATGCCCTGGATGTACCTATTTATATGCGCATTGCCAACGAGTTGTACCTCAAACGCCTCATCGTGGCGGGTTTCGACGGCGTGTACGAACTGGGCAAGATGTTCCGCAACGAAGGCATGGACCGCACCCACAACCCGGAATTTTCGATGCTGGAATTCTACGTGGCCTACAAGGACTATCACTGGATGATGGTCACGACGGAGCAGATGCTGGAACGGGTGGCCCGCGCCCTCAGCGATGACGGTGGCTCCACAGTGCAGGTAGGCGAACATACCATCGAGTTTGCCGGGCCATACGTCCGCCTCACTATGTACGATGCCATCCTGCAGTACACGGGCCTGAACGTAGACCTCAGCAGCGAGGAGGAACTGCGCACCTACTGCCGCCAGCAGTACATCGAGATTGATGGCTCCATGGGCAAGGCTAAACTGATTGATGAGATTTTCGGCGAAAAGGTGGAGGCGAACCTGATCCAGCCCACTTTTCTAATTGATTACCCCATCGAAATGTCACCGCTGACCAAAAAGCACCGCAGCCAGCCGGGGCTGGTGGAACGCTTCGAGCTGTTTGTACACGGCAAGGAGGTGGGCAATGCGTACTCCGAGTTGAACGATCCCATTGACCAACGCGAGCGCTTTGAGGAGCAATTGGCCTTGGCCGCCCGTGGCGATGAAGAAGCCATGATGATGGACGAGGATTTCGTCCGTGCTCTTGAATACGGCATGCCGCCTACCGCTGGTATCGGTTTTGGTATTGATCGGCTGACCATGCTGTTCACGGGCCAGACAAGCATCCAGGAAGTACTGTTTTTCCCGCAGATGCGACCAGAAGGGTAACGCGGATTGCGCAGGAAAAAAAGTAGGTTGGGCGGATTGCGCGGATAAATTGTCCTGTTTTCCCAATGATTCCTTTTTCAAAGCAGAGGCAGATAAATTTATAACCGAAAAAATCCGTGTCCTATCCGCGAAATCCGCCAAATCCGCGTTTCACTGTTCTTCGTTAGCCTCGCCCTCGTTTGGTGCTTCGCCTTTTTTCATTTTGGCCAATGGAAATCGGCCCTGCTGCGCAGCGATTCGTGGGGCTACTATTTGCATTTGCCCGCCACTTTTATATATCACGATGTGGGCAGCTATGATACTTCCATTGCAGCCTGGCGGCAATACAACCCCACTGATCCCGACCCGAAAGCAGACAAATATGGGATGCGCCCGACCCCATTGGGAAGTTTTGCCATCAAATATCCCCTGGGAGTAGCGTTTCTGGAAAGCCCGTTTTTTGCGCTGGCGCATGGTTATTGCAAATGGTCGGGCCAGTTTCCCGCCGATGGATTTAGCCTGCCCTATTTATTGCTGGCTGGGCTATCCACGCTTTGCTACGCCTTTTTAGGCTTGCTCTTTCTGTACAAGACCCTGCAAAAATACTTTTCCACCAGCGTGGCGCAGATCACCATTGCCACACTGGCCTTGGGTACCAACCTGTTCTTTTTCAGCGCCTACACGGTAGGTATGGCCCATCCCTACGTGTTTTTTTGGCTCGCTGTGCTGATCTGGGCCACTGACCGCTGGTACCGAACACCCAACTGCCGTACGGCCATTTGGGTGGGCGTTGCGCTTGGTTTTATCACCATTACCCGTGCGCCAGATGCATTGGCGGTCCTTATTCCCGTCTTTTGGGGGCTGCGCAATAGAAGCGACTTCCGTACCCGCGCCCACCTGTTTTGGCAGGAGAAAAGACAGCTGGCAGTGACCGTAGCGGCGGGTTTGGCCACTATACTTCCGCAACTAATCTATTGGAAAATACTGACCGGCCAGTGGCTGTACTACGGCTACCAAGGGGAAGAATTTCATTGGGCGCAACCGGAGATAACAAATGGTCTGTTCAGTTTCCAAAACGGCTGGCTGATCTATACCCCGGTGATGGCCCTGGCTTTGGCGGGTATTTTTTGGCTGCGCCGCCAAGCACCTGCTGCGTTTTGGCCCACGGTGCTTTTGTTGCCGCCCTATTTGTACATCACCTACTCCTGGTGGTGCTGGCAATACATCAACGGCTTTGGGTCACGCCCAATGGTGGACATCTACCCTGTGCTGGCTTTTCCATTAGCGGCACTGTTGGCAGCGGCCAATAGAGCGCGATGGTCGCGCTGGCTATTAGGTGGACTGCTCGTCTTTTTTGTCGGCTTGAACTTGTTCCAAACCAACCAAACCGCCCAACTGGTGCTGTTATCGGAACGCGGCAACTGGGCGTATTACCGGGTGATTTTTGGACAATGGCGGATCAGCCCGGCCGCATTTGCCGCGTTCGAGACGAGCGAAATACAGCCGGACACGACCCGCCTTCACCGCATTAAAACCCTGATTTTCAACCGTATGGAGGATTCCACGGACGAACACTACACCCGGAAAGTTCGGTTAAACGGTCATTTTGGCTACGGCTGCACCGGGGAGTTTTGCCAAACCAGCGTTGTGGCGACCGATACCGCCAACCTGCAACCCGGCGACTGGTTACGCGCTTCGGTCAACGCCTTTGTACGCCCCGGCGAGGCCGAGCGGCGTATGGACAACTTTGCCAAATTGGTGGTCGAAATCAATCCAAAAGCAGGACCTGCCTATAAAAACAAGGGCATTACCATCAGCTCCAAAATCGGCAACCCGGACAATATCCTGTGGCACGGCGGCCAGACAGGGCAATGGGGTCAAGCGGTTTTTATGGTACAGGTGCCGCCCGAATACCAGTCCGGCGGGGTGTTGAAGGTGTACGTTTGGAACGCGCACGGACAACGTATTTACCTGGATGATCTGCGGGTGGAACTGTGGCAGTGATATTAAAACCGGCGTTTCAGCAAATATCGCCGACCACTTTCCAGGACGCTGACATCGGTTACTTCCCAACCATTGTCGTAGAAAAAATTGAGTCCGTCCACCAAACTGCGAAAATCGAAGCGACGGCCGTTCACATCGGTCACAAAGTCCTGTTTAGGCTCAGCCTGCCCGAAATCAACGGAGAAGGTGCAGCGTCCGTCGGTTTTGTAGAGCGGGTCCAGCTCGAGGTACTGACCCGTGTTGTCCGGCCCGATCTTCACGCCTTCGACGAAGACCTGGGCGGAGAGCAGCCAGGCGTGGGCGGCAAAAAAGCAGCAAAAAAATAATTTTCTCATGTGCATCTTGAATTTTTGCACAAAGAAAAAGGCCAGCCAACCAGTAAATCGGGCTTTAACCGGGACTTAACGGCCAAAACGGCTTTTGGCAATAAACCTTAACAGTTCAGCCCAGCGGTGCCCCCTCGCCGAATATGCGCAGGGCATTTTCGGTGGTCACCCGCGCGATTTCATCCACCCCTACTCCCTTTACTATGGCCAGCACTTCAGCGATCTGGCGTACGTAGGCACTCTCGTTGCGCTTGCCCCGATAAGGTACTGGCGGCAGATAAGGGGCATCGGTTTCCAGTACAATGTGTTCCAACGGAATGGCCCGCAGCACCTCCGGCACTTCTGAGTTGGGGTAGGTCAGCGTCCCACCGATGCCGAGCATAAAGCCCAGATCAATCATCTCGCGGGCCTCCGCCAACGTACCGGAAAAGCAATGAAAGATGCCGCGCAGTCGCCCATCCTGCGCCGGACGCACCACCTCCAGGCATTCCTGGTTGGCCTTTCGGGCATGAATGATGACGGGTCGGCCCAAATCCTTGGCCCATTCTATCTGCCGGGCAAAAGCCCGCTGCTGGATGTCCAACGTGCTAATGTCCCAGTGCAAATCCACGCCCGTCTCGCCTATACCCGCCCAGGTGCGTTGGCCCAGCCAATGCTCCACCGTGGCCAGTTCCTGCTCCCAAGTGTCAGGCTGCACAGAACAGGGGTGCAGGCCCATCATCGCCAGGCAATGTCCGGGAAACGCCGCTTCCAGGGCCAGCATCCCTGCGATGGATGTGGCATCTATGTTGGGCAAGTAGATGCGGGCTATTCCGGCGTCTATAGCGCGTTGCACCATCGCTGCCCGGTCGGCATCGAACTTACGGGAGTAGAGGTGGGCGTGGGTGTCGATGAGCATGGGCGTGGGGAGATGAAAAAAAGATTACGCATTAATTATTAACACCATTTTTCGGTTCATTCATTTTTTTCAGTGCGCGGTTTATTCTGCGGACATCCACTGGTTGTAGTACCCTATCGAACCACGAGGTTCTATACGTTGGCCGTATCTCCATAGTCGAGCCCACCACCCGGAAGGCTTTCCATTTATGCGTATTATCTTCGATCTCCCCAGAAGCAAAACTGGCCAGAATAATCTTTTCAGGCAGTGAGACCGCCGCATCGGGCACCATTTGGCTGTTCAGCAAGACCGGCTTCCCAGCCAGAAGTGCTTCCTGTTGACTGGCGTAATAAAAATGAATTGGGGAGAAGTCAAATTCCCGTTGAAAGGCCTCCACTACTTTCCGGTTATTTTCCCCAATTGCTGCTTTTTCTGCTTTGGCGCGATCCGCCAAGCCTTGTTTTTCAAAATATTCGATCCGTCTTTTATCATCTTGCAAGCGGAATACCAGGCCGTTTTTTTTGATGTCTTCCGTTTCCCGGAAGGCTTGCTGAGTAGATTTGCTACAGGCACTGGCCAGTAAAATCATGCCTAAGAAGAGTGGCATTATATAACTATTTGCCATGTTGTTTTGGTTGGGTTAAAATAGGCACGGCAGTCAGGATTGTGCTTGGATCGGACTCCAAAAAGGAGGCTTTTGAGACTTATGCCACTTCACTTGGTCAGACACCTCTTGCTCGACTATTTTGGTAACGATGGTCACCAGGTTGGGTTTTTGCAAAGTTAGGAAATAACAGAGTGGATAAGAGTGCGAACGCACCAGCGATCAAAAGTGGAAGCGAAATGCTAACCTATTAACATTGGTGGGATGAATGGATTCAAAAGAGACGTGACTTCCTGATAAAATCCCGTTTTTTGGCCATTTTTCTGTATTTCAAGTCGGTTATCTGACAAAAATTCTCGGTTTGTCAAAGAAGGCTAATGTAATTACCCTAAATCGGGTGTCATTCCGTAGGAATCTGCCCAGGTGATAATGAAAATTTCTACTTTTTTCGGTTGCAGATGCTTACAGCATGACAGCCAGGGTAAGTTTGGTTTTATAACTTTTCACAAACCGAGAATCGCTGCTAATTAATGGTTAGACCTTACTATTTATCCGCTTACCCCCAACCCCAAATAAGTACCTACAGTAGCCTTCATAGCCTCTTCCAGTTGGTATATCTGGTCCAAGTCTTTGATCTCCAAAAACACTTCCTTTTTGGCCACGTCAAGGGTGCCCACTTTTTTCTTCGTGCTGGTGAAGTACAGTCGGCAGATGGTCTTCCGGTTGTTATCATCAAGCAGGATAGCCATATAGGACTGCGCATCGCGGAACGTAATGCGATTTGGATCTACATACTTGCGCAACATAGACTTTACAATGTAGAAGCCCTCCATTTCTTCAGGCGATGTGTCGATCAAGCGTTCTTTGCTCGCTGGCACTTCACCCCCAACGACGGGTACAACTGGCACATCATCTGCTCCCTGCTTTTTTGCCTCCTCTTCTTGATTGAGTGCCGATTTCAGCCGGTCGCTGACCATATCGCTGAGCATCAGGTGCATGGATTTACGAAGTAAATCCGAAAAATGAAAAATGACCTTGTCTGTTACTACCCCAGAATGTACTTGTTTGGTGAAAAAGCGAACAAAAGCCTCACTAGGTGATTTAAACTCCGCCGCCAGCAACGCCCGAAGTGATACCGTATATTTTAATTCGCTTGCTGCTACTGAAATGCTAACCGCATCAAAATATGATTTATGAAACCGCTTCAGTTCTTCGATCTGTGTATCTGTAATCGTTGTAATATCGAAGTCCAGAAAAGGCTGTTCATCCATCTTGTTCGTTGCCACCAAGTCTGTGAAAAAACGATATTCCACGCCATTGGTCAGCACCGAAAATCGAGCCTTGCATACGTGAAAATAGCGTAACAATTGCCCATCATGGTTATCTAGCTTTTGTTTCCAGTGCTTTGCTTCCAGCAGGATGACCGGGCAATTGTCTTTCATGACCACAAAGTCCACCTTTTCACCCTTTTTAATGCCCACGTCCGCTATGAACTCGGGTACGATCTCGGAAGGATTAAATACATCATATCCAAGGGCCTGCAGGAAAGGAAGAACGAAGGCGTGTTTGGTAGCTTCTTCCGTGAGCGTCTGTTCTTTTAACCGATTGACGCGCTCACCTAAAGCACGGATAGTATCCTTAAAGTCCATTTGATTGAGGATGATTCTAGATTAAACGTTGTGCTAATATTACGCCTTTTTGTTTATAGGTGCGGCCAAAGATAATGCCAGCATTCTTTTGTAGTACCCAACCTGCCACAAATAAAAAAAGGCAGCACAAAGTGCAACCTTTTTAATCAAAATGGCAAAACAATTTTCTGCCAAATATCCTTCTGTCGGGATGACTAAATTCGAACCAGCGACCTCGTCGTCCCAAACGACGCACGCTACCGGGCTGCGCTACATTCTGCAAAAGAAGTAGGGCGAATGGAACCATTCGCCCTACTTGGAGCCGAACAAGGGATTTGAACCCT
>JAYUXG010000297.1:0-1614 GCA_043753125.1 Saprospirales bacterium
CGCCCGGCACGCAGCAGCACGACCGTACTAATAAATTTGCCGAGTACCGCAGCCTTCCCACTTTCAAAGAATATGTGCTCATTCGTCAGGATGTCCCGCACGTGATTTCCTTTTTCCGGGAAGCACCCGACTTGTGGCGCGAGTCGGAGGTGCGCGGCCTGGAGCAGGAAGCACTGTTCAAGTCCGTTGACGTGCGCTTGGCCTTGCAACTAATCTACCGCAAAGTGGAGTTTGTAGGGGGCCGCTGATTCTTATTTCAGCAATCCGGCGTAGACTTTTCAGGTTTTGAAACTTGGAATGTCTAAAAACGATGGCTGCTCACCCGAGAGTGGCCCAAAGTCGCTATGGTTTTGCTACCTTTGCGCCCTCAAAATTGGACTTCAGACCTGCCAGTTTTCAAAAACTCGGCAGGTCTAACTAACTCGACATGAAATATATCCGCAATTTCTGCATCATCGCGCACATCGACCACGGCAAAAGCACACTGGCCGACCGGCTGCTTGAGACTACGGCGACCATCTCCAAGCGGGATATGCAGGATCAAGCCCTCGATGATATGGACCTGGAGCGCGAGCGCGGCATCACTATTAAGAGCCACGCCATCCAGATGAACTATATCCATCCCGCCGATGGCCAAGAGTACATCTTCAACCTGATCGACACGCCCGGCCACGTGGATTTTTCCTACGAGGTGAGCCGTTCCATCGCCGCCTGCGAGGGTGCGCTGCTGCTGGTAGATGCGACGCAAGGCATTCAGGCCCAGACCATTAGCAATCTTTATCTGGCCGTGGAACACGATTTGGAGATCATCCCCATTGTGAACAAGGTGGATATGGAGAGTGCCATGATCGAAGATGTCCAAGACCAGATCATCGACCTCATCGGTTGCCAACGGGAAGATATTATTTCTGCTTCCGGTCGCACAGGCATTGGTATTGCCGAAATACTGGCTGCCGTGGTGGCCCGCATTCCGGCTCCCAAAGGCGACCCCACCGCTCCGCTCCAAGCCATGATCTTCGACTCGATGTTCAACTCCTACCGGGGCATCATCGCCTACGTGCGGGTGATGAACGGAACGATAAAAAAAGGCGATAAAGTCAAGTTCATGGCCACCGGCAAAGAGGTTGGGGTAGAAGAAGTTGGCGTACTGAAAATGACCCAGTTGGAAACTGCTGAACTTGGGGCTGGCAATGTGGGCTACGTCATCACCGGTATCAAGGTCAGCCGCGAGATCAAGGTGGGCGACACCATCACCCATCTGGCCCGCCCTTCCCTTACTATGTTGAAGGGTTTTGAGGAAGTAAAACCAATGGTTTTTGCCGGTATTTATCCGCTGGACAACGACGATTTCGAGGATTTGCGCGACTCGCTGGAAAAGCTCCAGTTGAACGATGCCTCACTGGTCTTTGAACCGGAAACCTCGGCAGCTTTGGGCTTTGGCTTTCGTTGCGGCTTCCTGGGGATGCTGCATCTCGAGATCGTGCAGGAACGCCTCTACCGCGAGTTTGACCAAGACATTATTACCACCGTTCCAAACGTGCCCTACTATGCTACGGATATGAAGGGTAATCGCTTCATGGTCCACCAGCCCACCGAAATGCCCGACCCCAACCA
>JAYUXG010000298.1:0-4226 GCA_043753125.1 Saprospirales bacterium
CCGTCGGCGGCGGCGGCGGCGAAGAGCAGGTCCATCATGTTCAATACGTGGTGGCGTTCGCGGCCAAAATCCTGGTAAAAGGCCCGCACCAGCGACTCAAACGAATCGAAGGAATCTTTGGAGTTTTTCCAGGTTCTGATAGCCTGGGCGCGGCCCCGGTCGTTGAGCCGGAATTGTTGCCGCATCAGTTGTTCCATGAAGTTGATCTCCCCGCGCGATACCGAGCCATCGGCCTTGGCCATTTTGGCGCAAAGGGTGAAGACATGGTAAATGAAAGCCCCCTGTCGCCGCTGATAAGCCTTGAATTCGCTTTGCTCAGCCTCCTGCTCTTTTGGTTGGTCCAGCAAGTAATGCCCCAGCATGGAACCAAAGAAAAAGCCCATGACCCCTCCCAACGGAGGTTTCACGATACCGCCGATGAAAGCACCGAGCAACCCGGTCAGGAGTTTGCCTTTGAGTTCCAAAGAAGAGCGTTGCAAATGAAGTTATGAGTTATAAGTGATGAGTTATGAGTGATCGCGAGCGGCAATAACTTATAACTCATAACTGGTTTATCAGCGTACGCCAAACCCACTGGGCCAACCAGCAGCAGGGCCAACGAAACTGAGCTTGCCCTCTGCATCCTCAGCCATCAAAATCATGCCCTGCGATTCGATGCCCATCATGAGGCGGGGCGCAAGATTGGCCAACACGATGACCTGTTGACCAATAACCTCTTCGGGAGAAAAATGTTCGGCGATGCCCGATAGAATCGTGCGCTCCTCCAACCCCAGGTCCACTTGGAGTCGGAGCAGTTTTTTGGATTTGGCCATTTTTTCCGCAGTCAATATTTTGCCGGTGCGGATGTCCATTTTGGCAAAATCGTCGAATTGAATCATGTCTTTCCAAGGAGGATAAGTAAATGTGGAAGAAGGGACAATGGTGTCCGCCTCCGCTACGGCTTCGGCGGGTAAATTGGCGGAATGCGCACTTTCCAGTTTGTCCATTTGCTGGCGGATCACCTCGTCGGGGATACGGCTGAACAAATGCTCGGCCTGCCCAATAGCGTGGCCAGCCCCCAAGATTGGATTGCCCTCCACGAGTTCGTTCAAAATGTCCAACAGATCTCCCCGGTCTTGCAAGGGGGTAAGGTTCAGCATTTTGCGCAGCTTGTCCGCTGAATTGGGCAGGAAGGGACGGGTGGCCACAGAAAGGGCGGCCACGATCTGCAAGCCGAGGTTCAACACTACTTTCACCATTTCCGGGTCGTCTTTGATGGCTTTCCACGGCTCGTTGAACTGTAGCAGGGCATTGCCGGCACTAGATATTTCCAGCAGGATGCGCAGGGCCTCCCGCAGGTTGAACCGCTCGATCTCGCGGCCCATTTCCTCCAGTTTCCGGTGCAACAGCCCCAATTCTTCATTGTATTGACCCACTGTATCGTTGGCCCAACCGCTCTTAAAGGATACCTCTACTTGCACGGTGGGTACCAAGCCACTGTAATATTTGTGGGTCAAGACCAATACGCGATGGACGAAGTTGGCCAAATTATTCACCAGTTCCGTATTGTTGGTCTCCTGAAACCCCTTCCACGTGAACTCGCTGTCGCGCTGTTCCGGCATATTTTTCACCAGATTGTAGCGCAGCGCGTCCTCTTGTCCGGGGAACTCGACGCAATATTCGTGTACCCACACCGCCCAGTTTTTGGAAGTCGATAACTTGCGGCCTTCGAGGTTCATAAACTGATTGGCAGGCACGTTGACCGGCAGAATGTAGCCGCCGTGCGCCTTCAGAATGGCCGGGAAAATAAGGCAGTGGAAGACGATATTGTCCTTGCCAATAAAATGAATAAGGGCCGTTTCCGGGTCTTGCCAGTAAGGTTCCCAATCGCGGCCATTATCCAAGGCCCATTGCTTGGTGGCCGAAATATAGCCGATGGGCGCATCCAGCCAGACGTAGAGTTTTTTACCCGCCGAGTGCGGTATTTCCGGTGGCACGTCCACGCCCCACTCCAGGTCGCGGGTCATGGCGCGGGGCTTTAATCCATCGTCAAGCCAGCTGTTACACTGCCCGATGACGTGGTTTTTCCAGTCCGCTGGATTGTGCAGCATCACGCCGTTGAGCTGGCCAGTATTGATCCATTCGCGGAGCCACGCCTCGTGTTCGTTCAGTTTCAGGAACCAATGCGCCGTCGGACGTCTCACCGGCTTGCTGCCGCTGAGCGTGGAACGCGGCTCGATCAGGTCGGTTGGGCTGAGGGCTGAGCCACAGCGTTCGCACTGGTCGCCGTAGGCATCGGGGTTGGCACACACCGGGCAGGTACCGACGATGTAGCGATCGGCCAAAAATTGGTTCGCTACTTCGTCGTAGTACTGTTCGGTGGTCTCTTCGATGAATTCGCCGTTAGCGTATAGTTTCCGAAAAAAATCCTGCGAAGTCTGGTGGTGAATCGGCTCGGTGGTGCGGTGGTAAATATCGAATGCAATACCAATCTGCTGAAACGTGTCGCGCAGCATGGCGTGGTATTTATCCACAATGGCCTGCGGCGTGGTGTTTTCTTTGCGGGCTTTTACCGTGATGGCCGCGCCATGCTCATCGGAACCACATACGAAGACCACATCTTTGCCCATCAGCCGCAGGTAACGGACATAAATATCGGCTGGCAGGTAAGCACCGGCCAAGTGGCCTATATGCAGCGGCCCATTGGCGTAAGGCAAGGCCGCCGTGACTAGATATCGCTTTTTCATCGGGGGGCAAAAGTAAGCAATTGGCAAAAGGCAAATAAGGCAAAGGGCAAATAGGGCAATAGGTAATAAATTAAAAAGGGCAACTCGCAAATTTGCCTTTTTTGCCTTTTGCTTATTGGCGCTACCCCGTCAACATCACTGCGATGATGTAATCGGCCAGCAGTATCAAAATGTCGCTGTACACCACGGCGCGGGTGCTGGCTTGTCCAAGCTCGACGCTGCCGCCGGTCACGTAATAGCCTTGGTAGCACGAAACGGTGGTCAGGATGTAGGCAAACACGAAGGATTTGACGTACATCATCACCACATTGTAGGGCAGGAAAAACGAACGAACGCCTTGAATGTACTCTGAGTCGGTGATCAGTCCGGTCGGCACGCTCGATAAGTAACCGCCCAGTACCGCCACGAATGCCGAAAAAGTGACCAACAACGGAATCACGACCAAAGAAGCAATTACCTTGGGCATGATGAGGTAGGCCGCCGTGTTCACGCCCATGACTTCCATGGCGTCCACGTGTTCTTTTTGGCGCATTCCGCCGATCTCGGCAGCCATATTGGAGCCGACCTTGCCCGCTAGCACCAGGCAGGTAATGGTCGGCGAGAGTTCGATCAGGGCCAAGTCGCGTACGATGTAGCCGATGTAGTAACGCGGCACCAGTTGCCCATCCAATTGGTAGGCGAACTGTACCGCCGCCACCGCTCCAATGAATATGGAAATGAGGCAGACAATGATGACCGAGCCTACCCCGATATCGTTCATCTGGCGCGCGGTTTCCTTCCAGTACATAATGACTTTCTCTGGTCGACCGAAGGCTTGCTTCATCATCAGCAAGTAACGGCCCAAGTGACCGAGATAGTTGTATTTTGAAAGGGTATCCATGCAAGGCGAGAGCGGTGAGAAAAGTGAGAGCGGTGAGAGATTTGAGAGGAGCGAATATGGACTACTGATTTTTAAAGTCCTCCCTTTTCACGTCTTTTCCCGACTCAATGGTGCATAACGGTGACAGGTACAATGGAGTTCGATTTTAAAAGCCAAAGGTTCGGGTTTTTTCTAAAACTTTGGGGCGAATAAATAAAAGAGGCAAAAAATTGCAAGCAGCATTGTTTTACAAAAAATCCAGTCTCTATTTTTGGCCATTCGTTTAAAAATAAAATTCACGAGATGAGAAAAACTGCCGTCGTTACCGGTGCTACCAAGGGCCTCGGTCGCGCTATTGCCGAGATATTTGCCGAAAATGGCTTCGACGTGTGCGTGTGTGCCCGCACCCAGGCGGACTTAGACGCAATGCAGCAGGATTGGGAGCGAAGCTTTGCAAATAGTCGGCTGCTGACTTTTGCTGCCGATGTTAGCAAACGGTCGGAGGTGATGGAGTTCGCCGATTTTGTGTGCAGCCATTGGCCACGTCTGGATGTGCTGGTCAACAACGCCGGTATCTTCATGCCCGGCACGGTGCTGGACGAACCCAACGGCACGCTCGAAACCCTGCTGGAAACCAACTT
>JAYUXG010000299.1:0-4224 GCA_043753125.1 Saprospirales bacterium
ACCTACGACGACGCGAATGTGGCGGCACAGGAGTTTTGTTGCCAGCAGCAAGCGGTTTTTATCCATCCGTTCGACGACGACAAGATCATCGAGGGGCAGGCTACGGTGGGTGTGGAAATCTTGGAGCAAGCTGGATTTCCACCGGACTATCTGTTTTTGCCGGTCGGCGGCGGCGGATTGGCGGCGGGCGTATCCACCTATTTTCGAGAGAAAAGCCCGCATACCGCCGTAGTGGGCGTAGAACCTGCCGGGGCCGCAGCCATGAAAATCTCTATTGCCAATGGCTACAATACCACCCTGGAGGACATTGATCGCTTTGTGGATGGGGCGGCTGTGAAACGGGTGGGCGACAAAACGTTTGCTATTTGTCGCCAAAACCTCTACGATGTGTTGACCATCCCAGAAGGGAAAGTGTGTGCTACCATCCTAAAACTGTACAACGAAGAGGCCATTGTGGCCGAACCGGCGGGCGCACTGGCCATCGCGGCCCTCGACCAGTACCGACCTCACATTCGGGGCAAAAAAGTGGTTTGCGTGGTCAGTGGCGGCAACAACGACATCAGCCGCACCGAGGATATTCGCGAACGCGCCCTGTTGTACGAGGGCCTGAAGCACTACTTTATCATTCGTTTCCCGCAGCGGGCGGGTGCCCTCAAAACCTTCGTGGTCAATGTACTAGGCCCGGAAGATGATATTGCCCACTTCGAATACATCAAGAAGAACAATCGCGAGGCCGGGCCGGCATTAGTCGGCATTGAATTCAAGCAACCCGGCCAACTCGACCGTTTGCAACAGAGCCTGCGCCAGTATCACTTCAACTTCGAGTACCTGAACGGCAACAGCGATTTGATGCGCTTTTTGTTGTAAAATCACATTTTTACTACTTTCCCGCTGGCTACGGTGGCACCCGCTTGTAGTCGCCAAATGTACACGCCATTTTGCGGGAAAGCCGTGATGGGCATAGTCAAAATATGGTCGCCTACAGCCATTATTTGCTGGTTTTGAAACAACAGGCGGCCAGCCAAATCTGTAATTTGCAGCATTACCATCCCCTCTTGCGCCAAGCGCAAGGGGATTTGCACCTCGCTGTGGGTCGGATTGGGTTGAGGGGCAAAAACCTGGGTGAGGTAGCCCGAAACATTTGATGTTGCAAAAGCCAATTGCAATGGTCGGACTTCATTCGCAACGTTGATGGCAACAGCAGCCATTCCAGTGGCAGTATTTTTGGGCCTTAAGCCAAGCACCTCGCTTAGCTGAACATGGGCCAACGCCCGTACCCGTAAAGTCAGCACGTTTTCGTCCGATAGCCACAGCTGTGGCCGATGATCGAACCAGGCCAGGCGAAGTACACCCGGTTGCGGTATGGCCCAAGAGTTGGTATCCCAGCCCGGCAGCTGCTCGGCATCCTGCACTTCCACTTCCAACAATTCTGGATTGAAGTAAAGACCCATTTGCAGGCCCAGCCATTCATCGGTGGTTTGCATCCGCAGGGGCAGTTCCATTGTTTCGCCGGGCAAAAGCAGGGCATCGGGCAGCGTGACCACCGCCGCTGCGCGCTCCTCGGTGGGCGGACCAAAACCGGGATAGGCACTGCCATCCACGTCGCCCACTTTTATACCAACATAGGCCACGTACCAGGAAGAATCTGGGAGAAGGTTCAGGGTATCGGTCTCTGGAAAAAACTGCCCAAAAGGGTTGGCGGGATTGGGAAACATAAAATTGGCACTTACCAATCGCCAAGAAAAATTGTTGGGGAAAGTAGTGTAAATGCCCACCAGCAGTTTTTTCAGTTCCACAATGTCGAACGAAGTGATCGAACCGCTTTTGTTGACATCGGCAGCGATCATAGCGTAGGATGGAAGCGGAGCAAGGCCCAATATATGCTTCGATAAGTAGATCAAATCCAGCGTATTCACTCCGTTTAGCGGGTCGGTGTCCAAAGTAAGCGTAGCGGTGAGGTGGCCAAGATCGGGGCTTTCCAAAAGGGCCACCAAGCAGCCCAGCGAGTCATAGGCCGAAGAGACTAGCGTGGGGGAAACGTCGCTTTGGTATTCCACTGCCACCTGCATCGGCGAGCCGTCTTTCCAAAAATGGACGCAAGTGGTGACCTGGCTTACCTGACTAGGGCAGATATTAAGACTATCCGTAATCATCACATACGTTTCGCAGAAGTCGGTGTTACCGGCCACATCGCGCGACCATAGCTCAATAGGTTGTATACCGAGGTCGGAGCAATTGAAAGTGACGTTGGGCAGTGGCGCTCCGGTCAGGCTATCCACTGGGAAACCTGTTCCAGTACCTGATTTGCGAACCGCGAAATCCAACAGAGGGGTAGGGGAAGCATTATCCTGTACATAAAGTAACAAACCTGCGGTGCCCAGTGCTACATTCATCGCTGGAGTAAGATCTATGGTCAGGCCATTGACACAGGTTATAGTTGGCGGTTTACAGTCTTTCACTATAAAACTGTATTCACAACTGGTTTCGTTGCCGCAAGCATCTGCCACGATCCACTTTATTTGGTGGGTGCCGTAAGGCAACTCCGGTATGATGTAAGTATTTGGTGTTTGCTGGGTATTCCAACGCAAAGCAGCCGTGGTACTATTCCCAGTCAACGTTTTTTGCAGCGCAAAACCATATTTTTGGTTGGCTCCCACCGTATGCTCGTCAAATGTGCGGAGGGTGCCGGGGCCAAATATATTTTCAAATAATACGGTACCATGTTCGGGGAGGCTATCACTATTGATTACTGTTTCCAGGGTGTCGTTCTGATCCAAATCTAGATACAAAAGATAGCGGACACTAAGGCTGGAACAAGTATCAGTAATCTGCAAAGTCAGGTCGGTTGGTCCCTCCGGCATATTTTGGATATTGTTCGATAAATCGTGCCAATAGGGTTCATTCCATAGGCTAGTGTCGTTGGGGGTGACATCACAGAAGGTCTGCAAAGTGCTGGGGCAATTTATTTGGATGGGCGTTTGAGCAGATAGTTGCCCTGCCAACATGAACACCAAAAAGATTTGGACTATATTTTTCATGAGTTGATGATTTGAAAGTGAAGAGTGTTTTAGCGCACCACGATTTTGCCCCGTGCCGTCCGCCCGTTTTTTTCGGTCAACTGGAAAAAATAAACGCCGGGCAAGAGGGCATCGCGCTGGAATTGAAAGTTGGTGCCAACAAATTGTTCCTGCCGAACCAAGGCACCGTGCACGTCATATAAAGACCATTGAAAATGACTATCCACTGGCAACCCCTGCACTTGAAAAGTCACTTGATCAGCCAACGGATTGGGGAAAACCCGCAGATCCAAGCCATAATCTGTCGGCTCATTTACCCGGACGATAATAAATGGATGACCAATGGTGTGAAAAGTCGTATTGGTCAACACCGGCGCATTGAAATCGAAGTAAATACCCGCCCGGTTTTCGATCACTTCGCCAAAGGCCAAATCTGGTTGTTGGCGCAGTCGGAACAGCACGTAGCCATGCGAGGCCGTCTCATTTATGTTGCTGTCGGGCAACAGAATGTTGGCGAAGCGAAACGTGAGTATGCCCGTTTCGTTTACAAAGTAAGTGTACGGATGACTGCTCGCCCCGACCCGCAGACTGGTCATATCCAGCAGTGGCGACATCGTGTCGCGCACGATGACCAGAAAAGCCGTGTCCGTACCCGTGTTCTGAAAACGGATCATGTACTCCAGTTCCTGGCCGCGCTCAATGATGTGTTCCGCCTGCCAGCCGAGCGGAAAGCCACGTTTGTCGTTGGGATCAAAAGAGCCGATGACCTCATCGCAGTGGGTAGCAATAACCGCATCTGCTTCATCCTGGGGCAGTTGCAGCAATAAGTTAGAAGCATCTGCCCCCGCACAGGCGGACACCGTGGCCGAGGGCTGGCTTTTGCCGGGATGGCCGATGGATTGATGAATGCGCAATTGGTAAGCGTCGCCGCTGGGAGTCGGCACTACGATGACCGTGTCCTCGCCCGCGTCCAGCTGTACCTGGCCTTGCAAGTACATAATCTGATCCTCAATAATGACGTAGTCCGTGGCGGTATTCATGTTACTCATGCCTGCGTTGCGGATGGTGAAAGCCACCTCGCTATTGCAACTGCCACTAACTACCAAGTGAGAGCCATCCCAAAGGCCATTGTAGGGCAAGCAGACACTGTCCGGAAAAATATGGGCTTCCGTACACAGCACCTCGCCGAGGGCGACATCGCAGCTAA
>JAYUXG010000300.1:0-1610 GCA_043753125.1 Saprospirales bacterium
ACCTTCGGGAACTGCCGCAACGGCCAGGGCTATGGCGGTTTGGAGCATTTCCATAATTGGTTTTCCGCCTATCAAGCCCACGCCAAAAATGACCACCACCAGAATCCCGGTAATTTTGATAAGGCGTCCGCTGAACGCTTCCAATTTCTTTTCAAGGGGAGTGGCAGCCTGATCGGAAGTACCGACGAGGTGGGCGATTTTCCCTAATTCGGTGTTCATGCCCGTTCCGGTAACCACTGCCCAGCCGTTGCCTTTTGTGACGAAAGTTCCTTTAAATAGCAGGTTCGATTGTTCGGCCAGCGGCGTGTCGGCGGGTAAAACGGCGGGCGCTTTTTCGACGGGAACGCTCTCGCCAGTGAGGGAGGACTCGTCCACCTGCAACTGGGTACTCTGGTAGAGTCGGGCATCGGCGGGAGTCATATCTCCGGCTTCGAGGTAAATAACATCGCCGGGCACCAGCGTTTCGAGCTTGATTTCCGACAAACTTCCTGCGCGAAATGCTTTGGCGGAGATGGCAACCATATTTTTCAGGGCGGCCATGCTGCGCCCGGCCTGAAATTCCATGTAAAAACCTATGATGGCATTGATTAAAACAACTATCAAAATGGCGATCCCGTCCAACCATTCCTGAAAGGCAAGCGACGAGCCGGCCGCCACGACCAGCAACAAGACGAGGGGACTTTTAAACTGACGCAGGAATATCTTCCAGGCGGGAGTTTGTTTGCCTTGTGCAATAGCGTTGGGGCCAAAGGATTCCAGCCGTTTGGCTGCTTCTGCCGCCGACAGGCCCTGCTTGATATCTACGCCTAAACGGGCAAATAATTCGCCTTCCGGCGACACCCAGTGGGGGACGTCCAATTTGTTGGGCACCGCGTGTTGTTTAGTCTTGGTCATGACGAATGATAATTTAATGTAGTCCGTTTAGGAGGGGTTACAAATCGCGCTTTTCTCCTTCAATCCATCGCTCCAGCATCACATGCTCGGAAGGCGACTGGTGGACACCCCCTGCCAAAATATCCAAAAATGTGTCCCACAGGTTTTTTTTCTCACTAAATTCTTTTTTAAAATCCTTTAATGCGCTTAAATAATCCTTTTCATACGCCTCCGCTTCTTCTACGTTAAAATCTTTAGGAATTTTATCGAGGACAATTTGAGTAATCACATTCAGCTCTTCGGTCGTATACCTTTCGATCATTTGAAGTTCAACCCTACAAGACCTAGCGTAGGTAACTATGGACGACAGCAAAGTGCTTTCCAATTTATCTACTTTGCTTTCCCAATGTATATGCATATTTTCAGGCAAAACTTCAGGGCCTAAATCTTTTAAATGCCTAAGCGCCGCTTTCAAAATATCTAATTGCAAATCAAACCGTTTCCACAATTCTGAAGAGTCTGATCTGTTTTTTTCTGCAATCTTTTCTCTTAGTGAAGATAGCGCCTTGGTTACATAAAGAACAGCATCATTAATTTCCATTACAACATTCTCTACCTTTACAAGTGCGGCAGGGGAAGAATGAGGTTCAAATTCTAAAAGTACATTTTTATTAATTTCCTCCATATTGTTTTCAATACCCTTTATTTGGGCATTATGCTTTTCCATAACCAGGCTA
>JAYUXG010000301.1:0-10204 GCA_043753125.1 Saprospirales bacterium
GGTCCATAAGTTTTTGGAAAAAAACTTATGGACCCCTCCACCGTGAAAAGCATTTACAGAAAAACCCCCGGATGTACTACTCGCCGATTAATCAACCAATTAACCAGTCAACCAATCACATATTGCTGATGATCTCCGTTGCAAATTCCGAGCATTTCAGTTTCGTGGCGCCCTTCATCAATCGCTCGAAATCATAGGTAACGCGCTTACTTTTGATGCTTCGTTCGATGCCTTTGACGATGAGTTTGGCGGCTTTGTCCCAGCCGAAATATTCGAACATCATCATGCCGGAGAGGATGAGCGACGAGGGATTCACCATGTCCTTGCCCGCGTACTTGGGAGCCGTGCCGTGCGTCGCCTCAAAGATGGCGTGGCCGGTGAGGTAGTTGATGTTGGCTCCCGGTGCGATACCAATACCACCGACTTGGGCGGCCAGCGCGTCGGAGAGGTAGTCGCCGTTCAAGTTCAGCGTGGCGATCACGTCGAAGTCCTCCGGGCGGGTCAATACCTGCTGTAGCGTGATGTCGGCGATGGAATCCTTGATGATGAGGCCTGCCCCCGGTTTGCCTGCGGGGATGACACACCACGGGCCACCGTCCAGTTCGACGGCTCCAAAGACTTCTTTGGCCACTTCGTAACCCCAGTCCCGGAAGGCACCTTCGGTAAATTTCATGATGTTGCCCTTGTGTACTAGGTTCACGCTCTTTCGATTGTGCTTGATGGCGTGCTCAATAGCGCAGTAGATCAGGCGCTGCGACCCCAGCTTGCTCACTGGCTTAATGCCCACCCCAACCATGACCGGTTCCGATTTTTTCGCAGTGGCGGGGGAGAATAATTTGGCAAATTCGCTGGTCTTTTCAGAAGTGCCGAAACGGATTTTGCCAAAGGCCTTCGGATCGGCCTCCATCAGGAAATCCAGAAATTTCTGGGCTTCCGGGGTGCCGGCGGCGTATTCAATGCCAGCGTAAATATCTTCCGTATTTTCCCGAAAGATGACCATGTCAACCTTCTCCGGGGTACGCACGGGCGAGGGCACGCCCTTGAACCAGCGCACCGGGCGCAGGCACACGTACAAATCCAATATCTGGCGCAGGGCCACGTTCAGCGAGCGAATGCCCCCGCCAACAGGGGTGGTAAGTGGGCCTTTGATGGCCACCTTGTATTGGTCAATGATCTTCAGTGTCTCGTCGGGCAGCCAGTTGCCGGTCTGGTTGTAGGCTTTTTCGCCGGCCAGCACTTCCTGCCACACGATTTTCTTTTTCCCCCCGTAAGCCTTTTCCACGGCGGCGTCCAATACGCGCACGGCGGCAGCCCAGATGTCCGGCCCGGTGCCGTCTCCTTCGATAAAAGGAATAATTGGATCGTTGGGCACTTTTAGTTTGCCTTTCGAGATAGTGATAGTTGATCCTTGCATGTTGCAGTGATGATTTGAGTGAAGAATTATATTTGCCTCTTTGGCTTTTGGGCAAGCACATGACCGTTAAAATGCGGCCAATCGTGCGCAAAGATGAAAGGTTTAAAACATATTCAAACCATTTTTGGGCGGCGCGAAGGTAATGCGGGGGCAGACAAATTTCACCAATCTTTAACCATCCCAACGGCAACTCTCACCCTTTTCCGGACGTTTGATGCCCAAATAATCAAAATATACTATGAGACGATTGCTTTTTCCCCTGTTGACCCTGTTTTTTATAACGGCAGCCTTGGCTCAGGCACCCGCGCCCGCCGAGAAGAGTGATCCGGAAGCTAAAAAAATTCTGGATAAAATTCGCAAGAAATACGAAGGCTATAAGACCCTGGAGGCCGCCTTTGCCTTGACCATCGAAGTGCCGGGCCAACCGACCGAAGTACAAAAAGGCACGGTTGGCCAAGAAGGGGTCAAGTTCCGCCTCGATATGGACCAGCAGGTGATCGTTAGCGACGGCCAAGCGACTTGGCTGTACCAAAAGAAGAACAACGAGGTGCAGATCAACAATGCCGAACCGGCTGGCTCTGACAACGGGTTCCTAACCCCCAAGGATCTGCTGAACCGTTACCAAAAAGGCGATTATCTGTATTCGGTGGTGGACAAAGTGACGGCGGGCGGCAAGCGGTTGACTCAGATTGAGTTTAAGCCCAAGAGCAAAAAATCGGAGTATTCCAAACTTCGCATCAGCATTGATGAAAAGGCTGGAACTATTCAGAGTATAAAGGCATTTGCTAAAGATGGTTCGCGCTACACGTTTGCTATTAGCCGCCTGCTGCCCAACCAGACCTTTTCCGCCGACTATTTTGCTTTTGATGCCAAGAAATATCCCGGCGTGAAAGTGGAAGATTTGAGGATGTAAGTGCCTGTACCGACGGGTTCAGCCGCCGATACAGTGGTTTTCGGCGGATAAACCCGCCGGTAAGGTTACTTTCTGATCGCCTCCACCGGGTCCATCCGGCTGGCTTGCGCTGCCGGGATAAGCCCGGAAAACACGCCTACTACGATGGAAGTGACTAGGCCAACCATTGTGTTGCTCAATGACAGATGAATATCGAAATCCAAGGCGGCAGTAATGCCCAGCGTGACCAGCCAGATCAGCAGCAGCCCAATCAGTCCGCCTATGACGCACAGCGCAACGGCCTCAAACAGGATTTCGAGGAGGATGAACCAGCGTTTGGCACCGAGGGCCATTTTGATGCCGATGATATTGGTGCGTTCGCGTACCGAGACGAACATGATGTTGGCGACTGAGAACATACCGACCAGCAAGGCAAAAATGCCGATGATGAATCCTGCGAAGTTGAGCGTGCCGAATACGCCGTCGAAGAGATTGCTGAGGATGGACAGCGTATTGAGCGAGAAGTTGGTGTCCTCGCGGGGCTTGAGGTGGCGTTGGGCACGCAGTACGCCAGTGATCTCGTCTCTCATTTCTTCCACACTCACGTTGCTTTTGGCTTGCACCATGATGCTGCTTTGGTTGCCACGCCCGCTGGCCCGTACCCCGAATCCACGCCGGGCCAGGTTGTAGCCCACCAGCACGCAATTGTCGAAATTGAAAGGTTTGAGAATATCGTTGCCCGATTTTTTCTGTACCCCGATGACGCGCATCTTGCGCCCGCCCACGCTGATGTCTTTGCCTAACGGGTCGATGGCTGTGCCGAACAGCCCTTCGGCCACCACGGCACCCAGTACGCAGACTTCGCTACCATTCTGATATTCAATGGGGGAGAAATAACGTCCCTCTCCGTCGAATTCCAAATGAAAGAGGTCGTAACAGTCTTCGGTAATACCCAGAAAAGGAGCGTTTTCCACGCTGGAGGAGTTCCATTTAATGGTCTTGACGCTTAGAAATTGCCAATAGCCAACTTTGGTGGCACCCCGTAGATTTTCCTTCAGGTCTTCGTACTCCGCAAAGGTGAATACCGGGCGGCGCATCCATTTCCAGTAGTTGTCGCCGGGGTCTTCTCCCCACGAGAAGCGATCAATGTAGATTACGTCATTGCCCAGCTTCGACATACTTCTACGGATGTTGTCTTCCAGCGAATTGACCGCGCTCTTGACTCCGATGATGCAAAAAATGCCGATGGTGATGCCCAGTAATGACAGGAAAGACCGCAGCTTATTGGCCATCAGTTGTTGCCAGGCCTGGGAGGCCCCTTCGAGTAAGACGCGGATAATTTGACGCATGGTCAGTAGATGTACCGGCGGGTTCAGCCGCCGAGCGATGGGTTTGTGTCGGCGGCTGAACCCGCCAGTACGGCAAGTTCCAAAGGTAGCCAGTGAAAGAGTGGGGTAATTGGGCATTCGATGAAAAGCGCGGGTTTTTCTATCAAGTCTCGTTTTGCTGCCCCTGTGCTTTTATTTGCCTGCAATTTTTTTTTGGACAACACCCAACCAACCCTTTGCTGCTTGCTGTCTTTGCCTACAAAGAAACATTCACTAACCGATTTCTAATCCATGCACAAAATACTTTTTATCGCTTATGCTGCCCTGTTGACAGGGGCCGTAAGCTGCTCAAAATCAGACAAGGACAATGCTTGCGGCGGAGCCGACAGCTTTGTGTTGAATGAGCCTTTCTTGCTTTGTTTTGGTACCGCCGCCGCGCAAACGGGCCAGAATTTCAACATCAAGTTCGACAATCTGGTGGAAGAAAGCCGCTGCCCTACGGATGTGGTTTGTGTGCGGGCTGGTACAGCCCTGGTCGCGCTGATGATCACCCACGATGGGGTGAGCGTTACCGATACCCTGGGTATCGGGGATGTTTTTGGGACGCCCCACTCCGATAGTGTCCTGTTGGATGGCTATAAAATAAAACTTCTGGAAGTGCAGCCAATTCCAGTCTCCACTGTCCAATCAGCCGAAGCAGATTATAAAATTAAATTGTTGATTACCAAATAATTATTCAGACTACCGGCTAGCCAAGTCCACGTTATCATCCCAGAAAATTTTAATCCGACAAATAAACAACACAACCCATTCTAGTCGCCCTCCGCTGCCCTACTTGCAGTTGGAGGGCTTTTTTTAAAGATTTTTTCGTCACTCCCTTGCACCATCCAAACTTTCGCCCTACGTTTGCAGCGTAATAGTACAATGATACACTGATGCAACAGCGCGCATTTTATTTTGGCTTTTCTTTTTATTTTTTCTTTTTTGGAAAGAAAGAGAGGAACAGCCTGTGCGTGTCGGTTTAATCAACTCACTGACAATCAACGCCGAAGAGGGGGTTCCTGCCAACAGGAACCCCCTCTTTGCTTTTGGCCAGTACTCGAATACTCAAATCTTCAAATACTCATCCCTGTCTATGTCCAGTCGTTCCGTTGCCGCCCATTCTGTTGTTGACATACCCTCACACAAGGCCCTTCGTGTGGCCATCCAGGGCGTGCCCGGTGCTTTTCACGAGATCGCCGCGCGGGAATTTTTCGGTGCGACGGTAGAGCCCGTACCTGCCACATCGTTCCCCGTACTTTTTGCCCAGTCCGCCGACCCCGACCAAACCGATGCCGCCATACTGGCCATCGAGAACAGCATAGCCGGGAGCATTTTGGGCAATTATATGCTGTTACAAACCAGCGATTTGGTCATTGTCGGCGAAGTTTTTCTACGCATCCAGCAAAATCTGCTGGCCCTGCCCGGCGTATTGTTGAGCGAACTGCGGGAGGTACACTCCCATCCGATGGCCCTGGCCCAATGCGCCGAATTTTTCAAGTCGCACCCGCGTATCCGTCTGGTGGAATCGGAGGACACCGCTGCCAGTGCCGCGCACATCATGCGCCGCCAGCTGCGCCATACCGGGGCCATTGCCAGCACTTTGGCCGCCGAACTGTACGGCCTACACGTGCTGGCTCCCGCCATTGAGGACAACCCAGTGAACTTTACCCGTTTCCTGGCCGTACAACGTCGCTCCACCGCTCTGCCCGTGCCCAATGCCGACAAAGTGTCCGTGAGTTTTATCACCTCACACCAACCGGGCAGCCTGAGCCGCATCTTATCCATGCTCGCCGCACAAAGTGCCAACCTGACCAAAATACAATCCGTACCGCTGCTGGGCCGTGCCTGGGAATACCGCTTTTTTGTGGATTTCAGCGTCCACAATCCTGCCGTGCTGCCCGCTACCCTTCGACTGCTGGCCGCCATGACTACTGATTGCAAGGTGCTGGGGACTTATCGCGCCGCCTTAAATGAGGTATGAAGTATAAAGTATGAAGTATGATGTATGAACTATGAGGTCTTATGGAACAGCACTTGATTTATACAACGACTTAGCAAATTGGCAATAAAATATAGGCCTTACTGGATTGTTCACCAATATTTTAATGAATTTTAATTTCTTTTGCCAACCCTTGCTTTTTTGTCACTTTTAAACAATTTGAGGATGGAAACCATAAAAATACTTGTTGATAGGCCACCACATACGCTTCGGGATAAGTCATTCCAGTTGGCTGTTCGGATAGTTCGGCTTTATAAGTATTTGATAAAAGAAAAAAAAGAATATGCATTGAGCAAACAAATACTTAGAGCAGGAACCAATCCTGGGGCTATGGTGCGAGAAGCATTTAATGGCGAAAGCGGTCTTGATTTTATTCATAAGTTAGGGATTGCTCAGAAGGAAACGGGGGAAACCCAGTATTGGTTAGAGCTTCTACACACGACCAATTACTTGAGCGAAACCGAATTTATCTCACTATACCAAGATGCAGAAGAAGTGATGAAGCTCATCCGTAGTTCCATTTTGACAAAAAAGAAAAATATGGGAGGCAAAACTGTCCTAATTATTTTAGCCATTTTATGCTTTACAAAATTTCATAGTTCATAGTTATGATTCAGCCCGCCCGCCGCCTCGACGGCATTGCAGAATACTACTTCGCTAGCAAACTCCGCGAGATCGCGCAGTTGCAGCGCGATGGCCACCCGGTGCTCAATTTCGGCATCGGTTCGCCCGACCTGCCGCCTGCCCCCACGGTGCTGGAGGCCCTCACTACGGCAGCGCAACAGCCCCACAGCCACGGCTATCAATCGTATACTGGCATTCCCGCCTTACGAGCGGCCTGGGCGCAATGGTATGCTAAATATTATGGAGTTCCACTCAACCCCGACCGCGATATCCTGCCGCTCATCGGCTCCAAGGAAGGAATCGTTCATGTGGCCATGACCTTTCTGGAACCCGGCGACGTAGCCTTGGCCCCCAATCCCGGCTACCCGGCCTATCGAGCCGCGACGATGTTGGCTGGGGCAGAGGTGCAGTGGTACGACCTTACGGCGGCACACGATTGGCTACCCGATCTGGACGCGCTGGCCAGGACTGACCTGCGGCGGGTCAAGATTATGTGGGTCAATTACCCGCACATGCCCACGGGTGTCCCCGCTTCGCCGGCGGTGTTTCAGCGTTTGGTAGATTTTGGAAAACAACACAATATATTGATTGTCAATGACAATCCGTATAGTTTTATCCTGAATGATCATCCCATCAGTATTCTTGCTGCAACGGGCGCGGAAGGAGTAGCCTTGGAACTCAATTCCCTGTCCAAGTCGCACAACATGGCTGGTTGGCGCGTGGGTATGGTCGCTGGTCACCCAGACTACCTGGCAGATATTTTGCGGTTCAAAAGCAACATGGATTCGGGCCAATTCCTGCCCGTACAATTGGCGGCTACGCAAGCCTTACAACTTCCAAATACCTGGTACACCACCCTGAACGACACTTATCGACAACGCCAGCAACTGGCTTTTGCTTTGTTGGATGCGTTGGGCTGCCGCTTTGACCGCCACCAACAGGGACTATTCGTCTGGGCAAACATCCCCGACCAATACGCCGATGGTTACGCCTTGAGCGACGAACTGCTCTATGAAAAAAACACATTCCTGACCCCCGGCGGTATTTTTGGCTCCAATGGCGACCGCTATGTGCGCATTGCGCTGTGTAGCCCAGTGGAGACATTGCAGCGCGGATTGGACCGCGTGACGCAAATCGATCCGGATTTGTCACCTGCTCTCAAAATAGTTCATAGATCATAGTTCATACTTAATAACCATGACTGTTACCATCATCGGTCCAGGCCTCATTGGCGGCTCCATCGCGATTGGACTACGCGAAAGCGGTTTTGCGACCCGGCTCATTGGCGTGGACAGCAATGCGGAGCACGCTGCCAGTGCCTTGCAAATAGGCTTGGTGGATGCCATCTTGCCGCTAGCCGCAGCCGTACGAGAAAGCCAAGTCATTGTGGTTGCTACTCCAGTGGACAGCCTCGTCACGCTACTGCCCCAGGTGCTGGATTTGGTAAATGATGACCAGATCGTATTAGACGCGGGTTCTACCAAAGGGCCAACCTTGCAGGCGGTGATGGACCATCCCCAACGGACACGTTTCGTGGCCACCCACCCCATGGCCGGCACGGAATATTCCGGCCCGACGGCAGCGGTGGCCGACCTGTTTATTGGCAAATGCTGCGTGTTCACGGCTATTGAGCAAAGCGCGCCCGACGCCGTGGACACGGCCCGACGGCTGTACGAGTCGCTGGGGATGCGTATCATTTACTTGGATGGCGCGGAGCATGACCTGCACGTGGCCTACGTGAGCCATATTTCGCACATTGCTTCGTTCGCGCTGGCCCTCACGGTGCTGGAAAAAGAACGGGAAGAAGACCGGATCTTCGAGCTGGCCAGTGGCGGCTTTAGCAGCACGGTGCGCTTGGCCAAAAGTAACCCCGACACTTGGATCCCTATATTTCGCCAAAATCGCGACAATGTGCTGGACGTGCTGGACGAATTTATCAACACCATCAGCCGCTTCCGTACTTTGTTGATCAAGAAAGATTTTGACACCTTCGAGGCGTATATGCGCCAAGCCAACGACATTAGCAGAATCATTGATAAATAGAATATTGAGGATTTGAATATTGGGGATTCGGATATTTGATTGAATCCTCGAATCTTCAACTCCTCAGTTTTTGAAATAACTCATAACTCATAACTCTTTCGGTCATGTTTCAGAAAAAAGACAACCGCCCCTTTCTTATTGCCGGCCCCTGTTCGGCAGAAACCGAAGCACAAGTCATGGCCGTTGCGCACGGGCTGGCGCCACTCGGCATCGACCTGTTTCGGGCAGGCGTGTGGAAACCCCGCACCCGTCCCGGTGCCTTTGAGGGCAACGGGGCCGTGGCCCTGCCCTGGCTGCGTCGGGTGAAAGAAGAAACCGGACTGCGTACTACTATTGAGGTGGCCAACGGCAACCAAGTGTACGAGGCTCTTAAACACGGCGTGGATGTGCTGTGGATCGGTGCCCGCAGCACGGTGAACCCGTTTTCTGTCCAGGAAATCGCCGATGCCCTGCGCGGCGTGGACGTGCCAGTCCTTATCAAAAACCCCGTCAATCCCGATCTTGATCTGTGGGTAGGGGCCATTGAACGTATCCAACAAGCCGGGGTAACCCGCATCGGGGCCATCCACCGGGGTTTTTCGGCCTATGCCAAGTCCAAGTTCCGCAACGCGCCCTATTGGGAAATGCCCATCGAGCTGCGCCGCCGGATGCCGGACCTGCCCTTGATCTGTGACAACTCGCATATCTGTGGCAACCGCGAAGACCTGCTCGAAGTGGCCCAGCAAGCACTTGACCTAAACTACGACGGCCTGATGACGGAGGTACACACTACGCCCGATGCCGCTTGGAGCGATGCAAAACAGCAAATCACGCCCTTCACTTACGGCGAACTGATCAGTCGCCTCATCGTGCGTCGTGAGACGACCGACAACGCCGAATTTCTGGAACATATAGAACAGGTACGCCACAAGATTGACGAGGTGGATATGGAACTGCTCAACCTGCTTGGTCGCCGGATGCGCTTTGCCGAGGACATTGGCCGCTACAAACAGCGCAACAATATCAGCATCCTGCAGGCCACCCGTTGGAACGAAATATTGGAAAGGGCCTTTGCCCAAGGGCAGCAGCGTGGTCTGAGTGAAGATTTTGTGGAAAAATTTCTGTCGGCGGTACACCAGGAAAGTATTGCGCATCAACAATCGGTGATGCAGGGTGTGTCGGCGAGCGTGCCAAGTTAAGAACATCGTGTGTAAAACGGTGAATCCTATCACCATGCCAAATCACCCAAAGAAAGATTGTTTTTGTAAACGCGGTGCCAACCATGAAAAAGTGATCGGCAACCATAGAATGGTAACCGCCCCCTATTTGCAACTGCGTCCCGACTTTATCTGGCAGGTCAGTGTCGAATTAGTCGGAGCGGGCATCAAGCAATTCACTATAGATTGCCGAACGGGAACCATGTCGGAAGTGACCACATCTTGGCGAATTGATTAGAGACTGTTTTAGAAAACGATTGCCTAAAATGACGAGAGCCGCCCCGATTTCTCGGGACGGCTCTCGTGTTTCAAAAATAAGCGCAGGATCGGCTTAGTAGCCCGGATTCTGCGACAACTGATTGTTCACGTTGATCTGCGGTGCTGGAATAGGCCACAGCTCTTTCGTCTCCGGCGAACCCGGCATAAAATCAGTCGGGTTGCCATACACGCCGAAGCGGATCTGGTCCTGACGGCGAACGCCCTCGTAGAACATCTCCCGGCCACGCTCGTCCAGTAAATTCTGGGCGGTCAGTGCGGCGATGGGCGAGTTTTTGAAAGAACGGTCGCGTACCTGGTTGACCAGTGTCAAAGCCACAGCATCGCCCGCGCTCTGGCGCCACAGCGCTTCGGCTTTGGTCAACAGAATATCGGCATAGCGGAAAATCG
>JAYUXG010000302.1:0-1604 GCA_043753125.1 Saprospirales bacterium
ATGTTATATCAGAAAAATAATATGGGTTAAAATATCGGTGGTGCAAAGGAACCTCCTATAAAACGCTCACTGCCAATTTTTTGTTTTGATACCAGTTCAATTTCATGATCCATGTAAAATGAATCGGCATCCAGTAACCAGGGAAGGCCACTGAATGCCGATAAGTTTATTCTACTGCTTCCACTTATACCCTACCGTCAGCCACATCTTGAAGGGATTGTATTTGTCTGTTTTATTTTGCAATAATTCATCATCGTGGTGTTCATAAAAAATGTTACTATTAAAAATAACCTCATCTATTTCGTGAAAGTAAAACCAGCGGTAACTGAGAGATACTTGCAGCCTATCGCTGAATTGAAAGCCCAAACCCGGGTTGATCTCCAAGCCGTTCCATGCAAACTGCCATTTGGTAAATCTTGTACTGCCAGCGCCACCCCTATCTAGCACGCTTTTTCTAAAACCGATTGCTGGCAGGGTACTGATTTGTACATGAAATTTACTGAAATGAAGGCCAGCGGAAATGGGCAAGATCAATTTATTGACGGTGTATCTAGTTACGTATCTCAGTTCTTCTGTAAATATACCATCTAGAAATGCATGATCAAACGGCCTGCCAAATATGGTATTACTTTCCGCATAGCCAATACCGGCCTTTATCTGTATTGGTCGCCATTTGAATACCCTTTTTTCCAAGTACAAGGTCAGGTCATAGTCAAGTTTCTTGGGGTTGCGGGCCAGCAGCCTGTCTGCCGGGGGAAAGTAGAACAATCGGCGGTCCTGCCCTCCCAAGGCAAGCCCACCTACGACGGAGGTGTTGCGCCATAGATTTTGTCCAGCCAGGGGGGATAGCAGAACGAACGTTAGAAGCAAGGTCAGAAGTGGATGTTTTATGTGGCACATAGATATGAAAAATGAATCGGCATCCCGTGGCTAGGGAGGGCCACTGAATACCGCTAAGTTTATTCTATTTCTTCCACTTATACCCCACCGTCAGCCACATCTTGAAGGGATTATAGGTGTCGACTTTTTGGTGTAAAAATTCCGAGTCGTCATAGTGCTTATAAAAAAGTAAGCTAAAAAACTTTACCTTATCCACTTCATTATAATACAGCCAGCGATAACTAAGACCTACTTGTACCCTGTCGCCGAATTGAAAGCCCAACCCTGGGTTGACCTCCAGGCTATTCCAATTGAATTGCCATCTTGTAAACCTTTGATCACCACCCCCATCATCTACCACGTTTTTTCTAAAACAAAATGCTGGCAAGGCACTGAGGTGCAAATAAAATTTGCCAATGTAGATTTTACCGGCCACAGGCAATGTCAATTTATTGATCGTATATCTTTTTATAAATCTTATTTCTTTTGAATTACTGCCATCTATTACTAAATGAGAAAAGGGCCTGGAAAACAAAGTATTACTTTCCATGTAGCCAATACCGGCATCTAACTGCAAAGGGCCATATCTCACAATCTTTTTGTTTAAGTATAAGGTCAGGTCATAATCTTTTTTCGGAGGTTCGCGCTCTAATAATCTTTCTGTGTGCAAATAATAAAACAAGCGGCGGTCCTGTTCTCCCAGAGCGGCCCCGCCCACGATAGAA
>JAYUXG010000303.1:0-10180 GCA_043753125.1 Saprospirales bacterium
GTTCATCTGGTGGAAAGCCCGGTTTTCGCCTGTTGCGCGGCGCATACCAATGGCCCCGACGGCCAAGTTGGCAGTGGCCCAACTACTCAGCACCCACATGCTATTGCGGGTTCGCGCCAGCCGCTCCCGGTTGAATTCGGGAAGGAGGGTGCTGGATTGCGCAGCCAGTGCGCCGACTTGCAGCACAAAGAAAAGCAGGAGAGAAAGACGCAACATTAGCAAATGAGACCTTATGGGTTCGTACTCGGATACTCAAATTTTTTCATTGCTTCGTCCTTCCCGCCCGCACCCGGTTCACAAAGGCATCGGCCACCGAAGGATTGGCCGCTACGATCTCGTAGGTTTCGCCATCGGGCATTTTGAGTACCGTTTCTTTGGGCTTCAGGGCCAGCAGCGCATCGTTGAAGCGGGTGCTGCTTGAGACGACATTCAACGCACCAGTTTGATAACCAAAGAAATACCACAGGTCCGGCGACACTTTGATATAGATATAAAAGCGGTCATCTTCGTTGCCCGGCATTTTGTATTCCACGTAGGTGGTCATCATTTTGCCGACGAGTTGGCCATTAAAACCCAACAGTGGTATTTTGTCCTCTGTGCTGAGGAACGACTGGTACTCGGCATTCCAAAGCACCGGATGGCGACCCAACAGGATGGTGTACTTGTTGTCGATTTTGGGCAGGGCCACCACATTGCTTTGCAGGTTGGCCAGGGCCTCTGTGCGGTCTTTCTCGTCGGTGACGAACTCTGCCACCGCCGACTGGTAAAACGCCATTTGGGTGGTGGTGATCGCCGCCGCCGCATCGAAGCTAGAGGCTTGGATGTCATTCGCCATGATGTCCAGCAATATTTTGGGTACGTTGATTTCCATGCCGGTCATGAACTCGCCGGTGACCGTGTAGCCAGTGGAGTCCGTCACGTGGTTGAAATCCGACTTTAGGCGACCGGCACCCGTCACTTTCATGTAGTCCAGGCCAGAGCTTAGATTGAGCGGCCCTTCGGCCTGTACCGTGCCAAGCTTATCGTCGTAAATCATCTTGGCCCCGCGCAGGGCGGTACCCGTTACCCTGGCCGAATCGCCAAAAATGAAACGTTCGGCTTTGGCGTCGTATTTAAGTACATCCTGGCAATCCATGATGGCACGATCCACGCGGGCATAAGCGGGCTGTAGGATGCGCGGGTACATATCGCCCTGTTCGCGGGACAAATAAAAGCCGGTGATAAGTGGCGTATCTTCCTGATCCTCTGCCTTTTTGATACGAATGGTCGGGTTGGTCTTGTCTACCTCGGTGTAGACACTGAACCAGTTGAGGGCGGGCAATTTGTTGGCATCCAACTGGGCGTAGCCCTCGAAGCGCATATTCTGTTGGTTGGCCTTCAGGATAATCTGGCCTTTAAACAGCGTACGTACATCCATACGGAAGCTGTCTTTTGGAGTAATGTCACCGTTGGCCGTGGTCAGCACGTTCTTGGTTACTTGGGTGCCGGGGCCGCGCCGTTCGCCGATGATGTTGTTGAAAAACACCTCCTGCTTGTAGCCAGGGATGTTGTATTCATAGAAACCAGTGGCCTTGTAGGCCTTTTTGCCCAGAATATCCACCGTGGCGCGGTTGATAGTGTGGTACTTATTGACCGTATCGGCCACGATGCGCACGTTGAGGAGCTGTTTCATCTTCCCACCCGGGGCCACCTCGATGTCGCCGGTTTCAGGATAAATGTAGGCGTCAGCGGATTTGATGACCTGGACACCCCCGATTTTAAGCAGGTTGGTCTTCATGTCGTACAGTGCCGTCTTGCCCTGAAAGGCCAGCGTATCTTGGTCAGGATCAATGGAAACGAAGGAGCCGGGCTTCTTTTCGTCGGCCTTGAACGTGATGGTCTGGGCACGCATATCCCAGGTAAACTCGTTCATCGAAGTGCTGTACTGGTCGAGGGGTAGGGTAGTGCTGGCACTCTCGGAGTTGGCCTTGAAGTGGCCGCGTTGCGCATCGAAGTCCAGTTCACCATCCACGTTCCTGGAATCGAAAGCCACGCCTTTGCTATCCAGCGATTTGATTTCCAGGTTGGCGGTGTCGGATATGGCCTGGAAAGGGGCATAAACCATCACGCGGGAGGTCATCTTGCCCTCTGCCCACTCGAACACGCCCCGACCTTTCAAGCCCGACGGGGTCAGCACCAGCACGCCTTGGTGGGTGTAGCCCGGTGACTTGAATAGTTCAAAGGCCTTCACTTTGCTCTCCACGTACATTGAGTCGCGGAAGGGCAGCCAGTTCACCGACACGTTTTCGCCCCGGGCCTGCGGTAGTTTCACGGCACTGGTGCGGTCTTCTTCCATAAAGAACTTTTTGGCGGTGCCAGTGGTCTGTTTGGGCCGGAAAATCAGGTCTTCCGATTCGATGTCGGCGGTGAGGTACTCCAATTTGCCTTTGCCCACAAAGCCTTTGTTGCTCAAATCCAGGTCGCCGGTATAGTTGCCTTTTTTGGTGTAGGTGGAGTAACCAGCGGGGGGCGTTTTGTGGACGAAACCAAACGATTTGTCCTCCTCGCGCACCACAATGGTCTCTTTGAATGGGGGAAAAATGGTGGCTGGCTGCATCAGGCCGCGGAATTTCAACTGGTCTTTGGTGTAGCTGTCCAGGCCATTAAAGGCAAATGGCTCCAGTTTGAAATAAAAGGAGTCGCGCTTGTACACCCCGCCCAGTATTTCGGGACGGTCGTAGAAGACAAACGAGGGTTGCTTGGTCTGTAGGGACGGAAACATCGGCAGGTCTTCCTTGCCCGATTTGTTATGGGGCGCATCCACCAGCAGTACGCCAGAGACGTATTCCACGGTCGAGTTCATCGAATTGGCGACGGGTTGGCCATTTTTGTCCACCTCGCCGCTCGGCAAATAAAAGTCGAGGTGCCGCACCGAGTCGAACTCTACTTGGAACTTGTCGTAATTGAAATACATATCCTTGCCCTCGAACAGGGACAAGCCAGCGTACAAGCGGCCCTTAAAGCGCATATCGCGATTTTTGAGCAGCGTGAATGAATTGCCAGTGGGCAACACCGCTACCTTTTGGCGGTCGCTGAGCTCCATCTTTTTTACCTCAAAGATTTGGGTCTCCTTGGTTTTCAAGTCCAGGTGGGCATTGGCAGCCGTACTGGTGGAAATGATATTGATGGCGTCGAAATCTTTTTTACCCTGGCTTGCCAAAGCGTAGTGCGTCAGTTTGTCGCGCAGTTCTATTTCGTGGCGGCTGAAATAATAGTTGATAAACCCTTCGGCTACCATTTGCGCCAGCAGCGTTTGGATGCTCGAGTAATCGAACTTGGGATTGATGCGCTGCGCGAAATCGTTGTCCGAAATGATGGTGGTGCCTTTTTCGCGGGAAAGGACGAACAAGGTGGAAATAGGGTTTTGGGAGGCGATCTGTTGCATCTTGATGTAGTTTCCCATATCGAAGTGCTCGCTGCTCTCGAACTGCACTTTTTGTTCGATGCCCTTGGCCACGCTGTTTCGCGCACCGATTTCCAGCGAATCCTGGCCAATGTACCAAGCGATCCTTTCCACGTCCAGGTTCATGTTGTAGAAGGAGGAGAAGAACGGGTTGCGCTCCGACCCTTTTTCGCCACGGCTCAGATAGATCACGTCTTTGGGGATGTCGACCCGAAAGTCCACCTGCGGGTGGAACAGGCTATCCTGATCCATGAACAATTTGGCGTTTACTTCCTCGGCCACGATGCTCACTTCGCGTTTGATAATAAACAAAGGGCCAGTACCGTAGAATATCCGTTGCCGCTTTTTGTTGAAGATGATCAGCTGTGCCGGTTCGCTGTTGGTGCCATAGCCGTAGAGCGAGCTGCCCGACAGTTTGAAGCCGCCCACATATTCGATTCCATTGCCAATCTTGTTAACTTTCAACAATCTATCGAAGGATTCAAACTTGGGAAACTGGGAATTGGCCTTGCTATCTACCACGATGTTGTGCTCCAGCTTGCCGGGGATGGCACGGTTTGGGAAATACAAGGGGTAGTACAACTGGGCGGTATCGCAGGTGAAAAGTGGCTTGGTGGCCTCCACCTTATAGTTAACCAAGGTGGCATACACCGTGGAGTCCAGCCCCGTGCCCGCCCAAGTGACCTTGCCGCCCTGTCCGTGCCACAGGCCCTCGTAGGGCAGATAGACGCCCGAGGTCTTGAGGACCGTGATGGAATCCTGTTTGCGCAGCCCGATCAAGTCCACGTTTTCGCAGCGGAGCAGCGGCAGCTCGTCCTTGAACTCGAAGGCATACTTACCCCCGTGGATTTTCCAGGTGACGGAGCCGCCTTCGCCGGTCTTCAAAGCGCGGTATTCCAACAGGTCGGCAGAGAATTCCAACAGCAGGGCGATGGGTTTGGTGCGGCCCTTCTCAATACTTGACAATGCCTTTTGGGTGAAGCCGATCCACCGTCCGAACAGGGCCGTGTCGGGGTTGATGCGGGCAGCCGAGACGGCGTTGATATAATTCTTGAAATAAGGGAAAGGGCTTAGTTTCTGGTCGGCCAGGGTGTTGGCTACGCCAATGACGCGCTGCATATCGTAGTCGCTGAACGACCTGGCGCGCACCATGTTCTTAAACACCGAAAAAGATTCTTCCATGTCCGGGCGCTTGCTGGCGGTCATGAATTCCCCTAGTTTGTCCACAAATTCGTTGGGATTGTCCGGGAACCTGGCGGTCGTCTGGGCCTGACTAAAAACAGGCAATAAGCAACAGACGACAAGCAAAAAAACAAGGCGAGTGACGACAGGTGGCATAAATAGGGAGCAGGTAAGAGGGTGAGAAGGCAGTTTACAAAAACAAAACATATATTACGGATGATGAATTTTTATTTTTTGCCCATTGCCTATTTGCTTTTTTGCCTTTTGAGCAGGGGACGGGATGTAACGATAAAAGCGGTGGATTGGTGTGGACCAGGCGAATGAAAAACGCCCGGCCAGCACAATGCTGACCGGGCGTTCGTTTTGTAGAAGTGACCACGACTGGAGTCGAACCAGCACATCCGAAAGGACACTACCCCCTCAAAGTAGCGCGTCTACCAATTCCGCCACGTGGCCTTTTTCTTTGTCATTCCCGCAGGGAATCTTCAAAAGCGGCGGCAAAGATACCAGCCTTCTTAAAAAAAGGAAGAGGGCGCATCCAAAAATACCGTTTTTTCAAAAAATAGATTTTTTAAACAGTTACTCTTTTGTAAAAATAGGCCTGACTGCCGACACATTAGAACACTCTGCATGACACACCCTTGTTTAGGCTTACGTCCCAAAAATATCCTTTACTTTCTCAAAGAAGCTCTTGTCCTCCTTCGAGGGGGTCGGCTGGAAATTGGGCAGGGTGCGTAATTTTTCCAGCACCTTGCGTTCCTCGTCGTTTACTTTCTTAGGGGTCCACACGTTCACGTGGATCAGTTGATCGCCGCGTTGGTAGCTTTGTAAGGCAGGCAGGCCCTTGTCTTTGAGGCGGAATATCTTGCCCGACTGCGTACCGGGCGGCACCGTGATGCGGGCGCGCCCATCGAGGGTTGGCACCTCCGCCTTCACGCCCAGCGCGGCATCGGCAATGCTGATGAAAAGCTCGTGCATGATGTTGCTGCCGTCGCGGGTAAATTCTTCGTGCGGCGTCTCTTCAATATTGATAATCAGGTCGCCCGCGCCGCCCCCTTTGGCCCCGGCGTTGCCTTTACCAGCCATGGAGAGTTGAATGCCATCGTGGACACCCGCTGGAACGTCCACGTCGATGGTCTCTTCGCCAAACACGCGACCATCGCCTTTGCAGACATTGCAAGGGGACTTGACGATGCTGCCGGAACCATTGCAAGTGGGGCATTGCACGGCGGTCTGCATCATACCAAAGGGCGTCTGGGTCACTCGGTTGACCATCCCGGAGCCACGGCAAGCACTACAGGTCTCTACGGACGCTTGGTCACGTGCGCCAGACCCCTGGCAAGTGCCGCAAGTGACTTGCTTGCGCACCTTTATTTTTTTATTGACGCCGGTAGCTACTTCCTCGAGGGTAAGCTTGACGCGGATGCGGAGGTTGCTGCCCCGTTCGCCCCGGGGCCGTCCGCCGCCAGAGCGGGCACCACGTCGGCCGCCGCCAAAGAACTCGCCGAAAATATCGTCGCCCTCGAAGCCGAAACGCCGCAGGATGTCGTCCATGTCCATACCCTGGAAGCCAGCGGAGCCAGCCCCGCTCATGTTTTCCAGGCCAGCGTGACCATAGCGGTCGTAGCGCGCCTTTTTGTCGTCGTCGCTGAGCACGTCGTAGGCCTCGGCGGCTTCCTTAAACTTGCCCTCCGCCGATTTGTCGTCGGGGTTGCGGTCGGGGTGGTACTCCAAGGCCTTTTTGCGGTAAGCCTTTTTTAGCTCATCCGCACTGGCGGTCTTGGCTACCCCCAATATCTCATAATAATCTCTTTTTGCCATTGCTTTTGCTTGCCTTTTTTACCGGCCCACCACTACTTTGGTGAAACGAATGATCCGCCCGCCAAGCGTATAGCCCTGTTCCAAGATGTCCACGATCTTGCCTTTCATCTCCTCATTGGCAGCGGGTATTTCGGCGACCGCCTCGTGCAGATCGGCGTTGAACGCATCACTGGGCTGGGCCTCTAGTTGGGTCAAGCCCTTGGATTTCAGGATATTGACCACCTTTTGGTGGATCAAGGTCGTACCTTCGGTCAGCGCACCATTGCGGGCGGCTCTGTCAAAATCGTCCAAGACAGGCAGTAAAGCTGTCAGTATGTCGCGACCGGCGGTCTGGATAAGGTCCATCCGTTCGCGGGCGGCGTTGCGCTTCAGATTCTCGAAATCGGAATAGAGGTATAGGTATTTGTTGCGGCTTTCTTCCAGTTGTTGCTCCAATTCCTGCACCCGGCTGTTGTCGGCGATGCTATCAGCCTGGATCGGCTCATTTTCCAGGTTCTCTCCCTCCTGCGGCTGGAAATCATTGTTTTCGTTGTTTTGCATGGTACGGTGATTTTTAATTAAAAAGGTACGCTTCGACACTTGCAACCCCGAACAAAGCAATTTTTGTGCCTTTGCCGGGGCAAATGTCATTTTGGCAGCAGATCGCCCAGTACCTTTGCCAACTGCTCCTCGTTGTGGTTGACTCCCATGATGACTCCTTGTGGATTGAGCAGAAAGGTAGTAGGGATGGAATGGATGTTGAATTGCCGGGCCAAGCCGCCATTGAAATCCTGGGCTTCCATAGTGTGGTAGTGCCAAGTCATCTCGTCCTGCTGGATGGCCCGTTGCCAAGCCGAGGCACTTTGCTCGATGCCAACGCTGAATATTTCCAGCCCACGGTCGTGGTAGCGTTGGTAAAGTTGAACCAGGTACGGATTCTCGGCGCGGCAGGGGCCACACCAGCTGCCCCAAAATTGTAGCAGTACGTACTTGCCGCGCAAATCGGACAAACGCACCTGCTCCCCGGTTAGGAGGGTCGCCGTAAAATCCGGTATCGGATCTCCAGCCATGAAGTTGGGCTGCCGGTATTGCCGCCAGGCAAAAAAGGCGGCTGCGGCAAACAAGAAGATGAGCAGGGGGCGGAGATAGCTGGGTTTCATGCCGTGTAGGGTTAGTGTTGATTGAAAACGGTTATGGTATAATCGGTTTAGTGTAGTTCATGAAAACCGTACAGCATTGAAAATCAGTAATTTAATTTAAATATAGGCTTCGACATTGATTATTCAGACTTTCCAAGTTTTTGAAACTTGGAAAGTCTCGGCACCACATCGATATTAATAATCAATGTCTATAACAAGCTCTTTAAGCCTTAATGACTACCTGCAAAACCGAACCAAAAGGTTACCTCCACTCTTCTGACAATCGCCACCGCACCATGCTCACCATTGATCCAACCCAAATCCCTACCAAAGACCTACACCAATATATTCTCGGTGCGGTGGCTCCCCGGCCCATTGCCTTTGCGAGTACCATTAGCCTGGCCGGTTTGCCCAATCTGGCACCGTACAGCTTCTTCAACGCCTTTAGCAGCCATCCGCCCATCCTAATCTTTTCCTCCAACCGACGGGTGTCCAACAACACGACTAAGGATACTTTGCGCAACGTAGAGGACACAGGCGAGGTGGTCATAAACGTCGTGCCGCACCGCATTGTTCGGCAGATGGCCCTTGCCAGCATCGAGTATGGCCCGGAGGTGAGCGAGTTTGAGAAGGCTGGTTTTACGCCCTTGCCATCGGAGCGTGTCCGCCCCTTTCGGGTGGCCGAAAGCCCGGTGCAAATGGAGTGCAAGGTGCAACAAATACTGCCGCTGGGCGAAAAGGGCGGCGCGGGCAACCTGGTCATTTGCCAGATCGTGCTGATGCACATTGCGGAAGAGGTGCTGACCGAAAAGGGCCGCATCGACCCACATAAAATTGACCTTATGGGCCGGATGGGCCGCTTTTACTACGTGCGGGCCAGCGGCGCGGCGGTACAGGAGATTGTGCAGGAAGTGACCAGCATTGGACTGGGTTTTGACGGGTTGCCAATCGGCATTCGGCATAGCAAGGTGCTGACTGGCAATCACTTAGGGCAGTTGGCCAGCTTGCCAGCCTTGCCCTTGGTGGCAGATGCCCTGACCCTGGCCGCCACTGACCAACGGGTGCAGAAAATATTGGCCACGGCCAATGCCCACGAAGAACTGCACCAGTATGCCCGCGAAGCATTGGATGACAATCAATTGGAACTGGGGGCGCGGTTGGTGGTATTGGGGGAAGTTTATTCCATTTCCTGATCGGTCGAGTCCGGCGGAAAAAGGGCTGGTCCTTCGCCGGGCTGGATGGTGTCGTTCACCATCTGCTCGAAACCGCCGACTTTGTCCACGATCCAGCGGCCTTTGTGTTGCAACAGGATCATGGTGTCGGGACGCTTCTCGCCACTTTCGTCTTCCACTAAGTAGCTGCATACCGCCTGGTCGCCATTGATGGCACACTGCAATTGCAACAGATCAGTATGGGTGACCTGGGCCGTGTCGCCAGCGGTGATGCTGTCCAACAAGTCCACGTACTTCCGGGCCTGGTGCGCACTGATGGAACGGGCCAGCTCGAACTCATTTTTGTCCACGCTGGCCTGCCACAGCAGGGCGACTTCGGCGGGCGAGGGAGCGTCGGACAAGTGGCAGGCGAACAAACAAATGCCAAACGGCAAGAGGAGCCAATTGCAATATCTCATAGATTGACAGGTTGTTAGTAAGCGTCCCTAACAGGGTCACTCTTCTAAAAACGGTTTTTTTGCAATTCGGTTTGGTGTTGTCGCGGATTGGTTGCTACATTTGCACCCGCAAAACGCAGCAGGGCGGCTTCGCTCCAAGTGTTTGACAAGTTAAGGGTGATTAGCTCAGCTGGTTCAGAGCATCTCGCTTACACCGAGAGGGTCGGCGGTTCGAACCCGTCATCGCCCACGAAGGCCTTCCCAATTGGGGAGGCCTTTTTGTTTTATGGCTTACTTATACATCCTTTACTCCATGTCCTTGGACAAATACTACGTCGGCCATACAGCACAGGCTGTGCAGGAACGTTTAGAGCAATATTTGACTAACCACCAAGGCTTTACGGGAAAAGCCAAAGATTGGCAAATTGTTTTCTCTCAGTCGTTTGAGACTAAAGCAGCGGCCTATGCTGCCGAGCGAAGAGTGAAAAGTTGGAAGTCCAGGCAGGCGATCCAGCATTTGATAGCAGGGGATGATTAGCACCGCTGGTTCAGAGCATCCCGATTTTTCATCGGGAGGGTCGGCGGTTCGAACCCGTCATCGCCCACGAAGGCCTTCCCAACTGGGGAGGCTTTTTTGTTTTATGGCTAACTGCGCTGTATAACGAATCGAAAGATCCGTTAACTTTGTATCCTATGAAACACGTTCTCCTCTCGTTTGCTATTTCCTTGCTCGTAGTTTCCGCCATCGTTGCGCAAAACGACCCGGATGCCTCCCCTAATTTAAGCGACATTCCCGCTCTTGATTCTGTCTATCCGGAAAGAGTTATTTATGAAATGTATGATATAGAGCAGGCTCCCAAATATCCGGGCGGAGAAAAAGAGTTGTTGAAGCATTTGGCAGAAAATATAGAACTCCCGCCAAGGTACGCAGATACCTACAGTATCACTTCGACCGCAGTAACCTTTATTGTGGAGACGGACGGCAGTATTACTGACAAAAAAGTAATC
>JAYUXG010000304.1:0-4199 GCA_043753125.1 Saprospirales bacterium
ATTTCCTATCAAACGGAAAAAATGGCCGTGGAGGTGAAGCCTAACGAAGTAGCGTACGTCAACTTTGTGATGAAAGAGAGCGACAATTCCTTGAGCGAAGTCGTCATCACCTACACCATCGAAAAATCGAGTGCCTTGGCCCTACTGACCGAGCGTAAGAACGCGGCGATGGTGTCTGACGGCGTCTCCGCTGACCTCATCCGCCGGACGCCGGACCGGACGACCTCCGATGTGCTGAAAAGGGTAACTGGAGCCTCCATCCAAGAAGGCAAGTTTGCGGTGATCCGGGGCATGAACGACCGCTACAACGCGGGCTACTTGGATGGCGCACTGTTGCCTTCCACCGAATCGGACCGCAAAGCCTTTGCCTTTGACGTAGTACCGGCCAGCCTGCTCGACAATTTGCAAATCATCAAAGCTGGTACGCCCGATCTGGTCGGCGACTTTGGCGGTGGCATCATCAAGATCAACACCAAGGCCGTCCCGGAAGAATTTACGCAAAATCTGAGCATTGGCGGACAGACCCACTCGCTGACGACCTTTAAAGGTTTCACTCAGTTCAAGCGGTATCCGGGAGAGGCCCTCAATTTGTTGGGCAACGAGCGCAAATTGCCTGACTTCCCCGATGGCGCATTGAAATCGTCGTCGCAATTCCCTAACGCCGAAGAGAAACGGGTTTTTGCCGATGTTAGCCAGCGGTTCAACAACGACTGGTCCAATAACTCGATCATCGCCCAGCCCAACCCGCGTCTGGCCTACTCCTTGGGCTTTCCGCTCCAAATCTCCGACACCCGGAAAATCGGGGTAATCCTCGCGCTCAACTACTCCAATACCCGTCGCTTTTCGTCGGGCCAGGTCAATACGTACGATGGATCCGGTCAGGTCTTGGCATATAAAGACGATGCTTATCTGCAAAACATCACCAGCGGTGGCATTTTCAACATTAATTATGTGGCTCCCAAGACCCAGATCAGCCTCCGCAACCTGCTCAACGCCAACACGGACAACAACACTGTTCTTCGCACGGGCATTGGCAACTTCGGTGATGCCCTGGAGATCGATAACAAGGCCAACCTTATCAATTACAACCGCTTGTACAATGGCATTGTCTCGTGGAAACAGATCGTGGGTGCAGACTTGTTCTCATTCAACCTGTCCCTGAATTACGCAAACGTCCGCCGCCAAGTACCCGACTATCGGATTATCAATTATACTAAGACGCCCGATTTTGAAACGTTTCAGTTGGTGCCAGGCGATTTTTTCAATACCAGCACAGGTCGTTTCAGCTCGGACTTGAAAGAAGACCTGGGCAGTGGTAGTCTGGAATTGGCTAAACAGTTCGGCGGGACCAAGGTAAAAACAGAATTAAAAATCGGCGGGTTGGTCCAACTGCGTGATCGTTCTTTCTACGGCCGCAGTTTTGTGTACAACGGTACCGCGCCCACGGCTAGCCTCAACCCGGCTATTGATCTGAGCACTGCCAACATAAATGCGACCAAACTGTATCTGCTGGAAAAAACGGCGGACGACATTGGCTATTATGATGGCAAATCCCAACTGCTCGCTACTTATGCCATGGCCGATCAGCGGTTTTCGGAGAAGTTGCGGGCCGTGTATGGAGTACGTTACGAAGATGTGGACATTCAAGTGACCAATTTCAAGACCACCGGCGACGTGGCCAGGATCAAGGAAGATGCTTTTTTGCCATCGATCAATTTGGCCTATTCGCTGTCGCAGAAAATCAACCTCCGGGCTGCCTATTACGCTTCCGTCAACCGGCCCGAATTTCGCGAACTGGCTCCCTTTGCTTTTTTTGTCTTTGACAAAAACGCCGACATTCGGGGCAATCGCGATTTGAAAATCGCCCAGCTGAACAACTATGATCTGCGCTTTGAGTTCTATCCTTCCGGCAGCCAGGTGATTTCGTTGGGTGGTTTTTACAAGACCATCAGCAACCCGGTGGAATTTAGCATCGACATCACCCAGCCGTTCACTACGTTCACGTTTGAAAACGAAAAATCGGCGACGATTTACGGCCTGGAATTCGAGGTTAGGAAGACACTGGACTTTATCAGCGAAAAGCAGATTTTTCAAGACATTTCCTTTTTTACCAACCTGGCCCTCATCAAATCCACTTTGGATTTTGAACCCGGCACCCAATCCAAGGCCGACCGTCCGCTACAGGGCCAGTCGCCCTATGTGGTCAACGCCGGCATTCAGTACGAAAGTGCTGACAATGGTTGGTTTGGCAGTGCGGTCATCAACCAAGTTGGTCGCCGGATCGCTTTCGTAGGCGTGGACCCAAAATTTGGCGATACCCGCCAAGACATCTTCGAGGCACCCCGTGCTGTGCTGGATCTGCAAATCGGCAAGAACATCGGCAACCTGAACTTGAAACTTACGGTTGGCGACCTACTGCACCAAGACCAGACTTTTTACCAGGATACCGACGACAACGGAAAATTTTCCGAGACCAGCGGTGACCGCCAGATGTTTCGCTACACCAATGGCTTCACCACCAGCCTGACCATAGGCTATACGTTTAAAAAACGGAGTCGCAGACAAAACGAAGATGTGCCTATCAACTAAAAAATCCTTTCGGCTTTAGTTGATAAATTATACGTAATTTATTGATTATTAGGGGTCTACCTCTGGTAACTTGGTCTGGTAAAATCAGCCACAGCCACACCGGAGATAGGCCCTTAATATATTCGTAATATCCGCTTAACACCCAGTTAATATGCCGACCGGAAATTTGCGCTCAACAACATCACTAACTTTAAGCACAACTTCACCATGAACAAGAACCTACACCTTTTATTAAGCGGAGCATTTTTGCTGCTATTTGTGTCGGCACTATCGGCCCAAACGGATTTTAGATTTGTGAAAACAACTTATGTTGGCGCCCTCAGTGCCGATGCTTCCGCAGACTGGACCAAGACCTGGACCAACTGGGATCCCAAGACCACTAACTACCCCGCTCCGACCGACCTCACGACATTGGACGGCACAGCGGCTTCCTTGCCCGTGCCAGGCGTGAAAAATGTCACCGCCGTGTTGACGTTGGATGCTACCAAGACCTACCTGCTGAAGGGTTTGGTAGTCGTGCGCAGCGGTGGCAAACTGGTCATCCCGGCCGGCACTATTATCCGGGCACAGGCCGACCTAAGCACTACGCCGAAAAACTACGCTTCCATCGTGGTAGAGCGCGGCGGCCAGATCGAAGTGCTGGGCACAGCGGCCAGCCCGGTCGTCATCACTTCCTCCAAGGCTCCTGGTGCCCGCGACCGCGGTGACTGGGGCGGTTTGATCATCGCTGGTCGTTCCAGCCACAACCTGTTGAACCTCACGACGTTGGAAAACGTGCAGATTGAGGGTTTCAGCACCATTTCTTTTGATGCTACCTTGGCCAGAATTGGCGGTACCGATCCCAACGACAACTCCGGCATCATTCATTACCTGCGCCTTGAGTTCGGCGGCCTGGCCTTCGAAGCCAACCGTGAGATCAACGGTCTTACGTTGGGTGCAGTCGGTGCTGGTACGGAAATCGCTCATGTCCAAGTCTCTTTTGGCGGCGACGATGCCTTCGAATGGTTCGGTGGCACGGTGAACTCTTCTTACCTGATCGCTTACAAAACGACGGACGACGATTTCGATACGGACAACGGTTACTCCGGCAAGAGCCAGTTTGGTATTGGCGTAAAGGACTCTTTGTACTACGATCTGACCTATTTAGCCCCTACGGGTGCTTCGACTTCCGAAGGCTTTGAAAGTGACAATGAAGCGACCGGTACGGCTGCCGTGCAACCGTACACCAATGCCATCTTTTCCAACTATACGATGATTGGACCAATCCCGGTGGGTTCTACTTACGGTGCTACCAATTCTATCGCCCGCGCGGCTTTCCGTCGCGGTGCCCGTATTCGTCGCAACTCCAGCCTGCGCATCGCGAACAGCATCTTTATGGGCTACCGCAATTTCCTGTTGATCGATGGCGACAGCAGCCTGCGCAACACCAACGATCCAGGCCTATTGGCCTTGGTTACGCCAAACACCACTGTGGATGCGGAAAATAAGCAGCTTTATTTCAGCAATAACGTGATCGTCAGCACTGCCGCCGCCTTCACCAGCACGACTGATACCGTGGCCAATGGCTTGGTGGAAGTAGCGCGCGCCAAGGGTTCGCTGGCCAAATTGAA
>JAYUXG010000305.1:0-24231 GCA_043753125.1 Saprospirales bacterium
TCTATTACGCGGTGGATAACGGGGCCAGCATCATCAATATGTCGTTTGGCAAAGGCTATAGCCCACAGAAAGCCTACGTGGATGCCGCCATGCGCTACGCTGCCGACCACGATGTGCTGCTGGTACACGCGGCTGGCAACGATGCCGAGAACAATGACACCGACCCGAATTTTCCGAACGACGACTACAAGTCGCCCGTGAAAGCCGGTCTGTTCAAAAAAGAGAAAAACGTGCCGACCTGGATGGAAATTGGTGCCCTTTCCTGGAAAACGGGCGAAAAGCGGGTTGCTACTTTTTCCAATTACGGCAAAAAGAACGTGGACCTGTTTTCGCCCGGCGTGGCCATTTACTCGACCGTGCCGGACAACAAATACGCTTCGTTTCAAGGCACTTCGATGGCAGCACCGGCTGCGGCGGGTGTGGCGGCCATCATCCGCTCGTACTATCCCGAACTGTCGGCTAAGCAGGTAAAAAACATCATGCTCAAATCGGTAGCCCCCCAGGATGGCGAAGTGACCAAGCCTGGCACTACCGAAAAGGTGAAGTTCAGTGAGCTGTCGGTGAGCGGTGGTGTGGTGAGTGCTACCAATGCCGTAGCCTTAGCACAAAACACCAAGGGCAAAAAGGTAAAGAAAGCCATGTGGCGCGAAGCAGGTATGGGCAAAATGACCAAGAAGGATAAGGCAGGACCGAAAGCGTAGGTCTACCGGATTGTATCTTTTCCGGTCAACAAAATGGGAGGTGCCCCAAGGGGTGGGGCGGCTTCCGTTTTTGTTTATAAAAAGGTGTAGATTGCTCAATAGATGTAAAATCAATGGTGTGCCACAATCAGAGTCCCCATCCGGCTTTGCGTGAAGTCATGGGAGACCACATATTGGTAGACCCCAATCGGCAAATCACCAATGGGTAGAGCCATGCTTTTATTGGCCACTACGGCTATTTTTTTGACTAGTACTCCGGACGAAGAATATAACTGCCAGGTGCCGCTCTCTGACGATATAATATAGACTATCTGGTCAGCCGGATTGGGCGATACCTGCACTTGCGTAGCACCCAGCACTTCTTGCGAGCCAACCGTAAATCCTACTTGGTATTGGGCCATAAACGCACAGCCTCCGGCATCGGTGATGGTTACTTGATAAGCAGTCGGCAACAGGTGGTGCAAGCTGGGGGTAGTGTCGCCGGTGTTCCAGGCAAACTCGTAAGGCAGCAAGCCAGCCGATACCTCCAACGCGATGGACCCGTCCGCCGCAAGCGGGCTGCTCGCTTTTTGGATTTGTGGGATTACCATGATATTGGATGCCGGTACTTCCAGCACCGACACGATCTGTTGGCCTTGGCTGTCGGTGATGGTCAGTTGATAGCTGCCAGCGGCTAAGTTGCTGATAGTCAATGCCTCGCTGCTGCCATTGGCCCAAGCCACCTGATAGGGTGGGCAACCGTGGGCGATGGCAAAACTGACGCTGCCGTTGGCCAAGCCCGCGCAGGCTGCTTTCACGGCGGGCGGGTGTACCAACGCAAAGGCCGGACTCTCCCAGGCCCCGATGTCCACGCTGCCATTGATGATCCGGGCCGACCCGCCCAGATCGGTGGTGAGGTGAAACGTATCGGGCAGGTTGTTCCAGCCCGCGTCCACACCCGGCGAGCAGGGCGATAGGCGGTAGTCGCCAGCAGCGGCATCCACGAATTGCAGGTCGCTGGTGACGATGTTGCCCGGCCCGCAGACGTTGCGTGGGCCGAGCGCAGCGCAGTCCACGTCCATGATATTATGGGCAAAATAGTTGCTGTCGCGATCTACCTGCATAGGTATGCCTATCTGGCCGTTGAACACATTGATGTTGCCCTGATAAATATTGTTGTGGTTGATGTTGATCTGATACACAGAATCAAGGTTACTATTATGGTTGTCGTTGTAGAAATTACCCACAATAGTATTGTTGAAAACTTGGTTTTTGGGCAGCGTGGGGCCATTACTAGAGAAACCACTCACAATACTAAAATATGTTATTCCAATATTGCCGTTGTTGTAGTATAAATTGTTGCAAACTATATTTTCTACATAACCAATCGAAGTTCCTGGATTCATGTGATTATTTTTTAGGATGTTATTTGCAAAATAGCAGTATGGTGCCTGTCCGCCTATCCCATACATATTATTGGAGACTATATTTCCGCTTATTTTGACATAAAGACTTGATAATGCACTATATAAAGTAAGATAATCATTATCGTGAAAATAATTATTTATAACCCATATGGAATCCACCGCATAATCAGAAGAATAAGCCGCCTCAATAATCGAGTAATAAGAAGCAGGGTTGGAAATATGACCAGCTATTTCAGTATTTTGCAATACAAATACAGTTCTAACATCTTCAAAGGAAAGAAGATGAACGGATGGGGCACCCGCATCAGAGTAGTTATTTATTAATTGGCAACTGTCAATCGACACCGAGCGCAATACAATGCCCGCCGACAAATAGCAGAGAAACCCGGCTAAAATAGGCGCACTATTGGCCTCGGCCAAGCACCCGTACAGCTCGAGCGTCCCTTGGCCAACCGATTTTTCGATATAGATGCCGCCGCCCCGCGTACCCGCCCGATTGTGGATGAAGCGGCAGTGGTCAAATTCCCGGCCACGGTCGTACAGGTTGCCGCCGGTCAGGTACACCGCTCCCCCGTGGTAGAGATAGGCGGTGTTGTTGATAAAATCGCAGTAGCGGAAAGTGGGCCAGCTGCCAATCGGGTGGATGGCCTTTACGTAGATGGCCCCGCCGTAGCTTTGGGCCAAATTATTCCGAAAAATGCAGTGTTCGAAGGTGGGTAAAGCCACACTATCATTGGCCACTATATATACGGCGGCCCCGCTAAGGATGCGGGAGCCATTGAAATAGTTGGTGTCCGATACTGCGTAACCGCGCTCCAAGGTAAAGCCGCTCACCAAGGTACTGCTGTCGGGGTATTCCATATACAGAATGGTGTAGGCATTATCGGTGCTATCATTGATAATGCCAATGTCGCCGCTGAGGATGGTCGGGTAAGTACCGAGGATACGTTGCGTCAGGCTGGTTTCCATACCTTGAAAGCCGCCGTACAGCCGTACACCGCTGGGCAGTACAAAGGGATGGTCGCGATTGGTACCCGTGTCGGGCCGGTAGCTGCCCGTGGACACCCACACCTGGTCGCCCGCTTGGGCCACAGCCAAGGCTTGGTGCAGATCGGGAAAGGCCTGTTGCCAGGTTAGGCCCGTGCCGGGGGCGGTGGCGGTGGCGTTTACGTACCAGGTGGCGGACTGGGCTGGAAGGCACCAGGTGGTGAGTAGTAAGCAGAGGAGCATATTTATTGGCTTCATATATTGCTATTTGTGCAAAAAATCCAGCTGGCGGTCTTTTCTAACCGCCAGTTGGATTTTTGCAAACACAATCAAGCTAGGTAGAATTATATTTTTATCAAACGGCGGACCACTTTTGCTTGAGCGGTCTGTACGGTTAGGAAATATACACCGGGGGAGGCGTAGCTGGCGGCTTCCAGGTCCAGGGTGGTTTCCCCGGCGGGCAGGTCGAGTTCTTGGCTGGAAATGGTTTTCCCCTGCGCATCGGTCAGGCGGACGGTGGCCGCTTGGGCGGTTTCGACCAACACATGGACCTGCATAGTCTGCGCAAACGGATTGGGGCTGGCGATCACCCGTAGTTCTGTCGGCGCGACATCCAGGTGGTGCCAGCCCATGCGCAGGGGAACTTCTGTGCCGTCCGCCGTATAGGCCACGGCTAACATAGCGGGTTCGGATAACCAGATCAATTGGTCCAGGGCAGCCAAGTCCACCTCGGCCAGCAGATCGAACGTCAAAGTAAAGAGGGCAACCTGCCGGGGCAAAGGGGTCTCGCCATCGGGGGTGGACCAGGCAAGACGAATGATGCCATCATCGGTGCTGGCCAACTGGCTGCCGGATACCTTCGCTTTCGGGTTGGGTACTATTGCCCGTAGGTGCAGGGCAGCGGGGTCAAAACGCAGTCCAAATTGGATGGCGACCAGATCAGCAGTTGGGCCATAGACGGGAATGGTTAGGGTATGGCCGTTTTTCCGGATCTGCCGGGCATCCATACTGATCTCCGCGCTTGCCGATCGGTCATTCCCAACTACTAAATTGGTACCGCAGTTGCAGCTCTGGTTCACATCGCCAGTATGCATAGCAATAAAATTACCATAATCGCCTAAGCCATTGGCTGGCACATCGCTGACGTTGGCATTGATATAAGTAGCCGGGGTAAAAGGATTGTTTGAATTAGGAAATATGTAGTTTTTCCTAATGTAGCGCCAAGGGTCGGCACTGGCTAAACCATAATTATTTTGAATGCCCAAGATACATTTTCTTATTTCTATAAGATCCTGCCCCCCTATACTATTACTGTTATTAGCATCGGCGGCAATTATGCTGTACGGTGAAGGCAGCGGTTGCAATCCCAGGATATGCTTAGATATCAGTACCAAATCGTAGGTAGTCACCCCGCAAGAGCAGTGGGGGCGCGACCCCCAATCGACACCCAGTCTGGCCTTGAGTTGAAAGGGGGCTGCGGCGGGATTGGGGCAAAAGGAGTAGCTTTGTTCGCAATCGTTGTGGTTTTCCGCTAAGGTGTAGGGTGGATTGGGCGCGTAGGTGTTGCTCAGCAAATCCACCCGGTAAAAGGGGGCCAGGGCATCGTTGGCCAACCGTACCGAACCGTTGACCTGTGGGTTGCAGGCTGGGAACTCACTGCTATTGTATGTGGCAGCCAGGGAGCACAAAAACCCTCCTGCTGGCACGGCTTCGGCGGCCAGTATGTAATATTTGATGCAATCCAAATTTATGTTGAAGGGTATGATTATCCGGGCACCGTTGTTCAGGGTCAGGTTGGTTTGGTTATAGTTGTACTCATACCAGTTGTTGGTAGTGTTGTAAGTCAGGGTACCACAACCAGGGCAGGGCAAGGTAGTAACAGGCGTACCGGGGCTGTTGGCACTGTTGTCCAACTGGAAAGCAAAACGCAACTTCAGGGAAGCCAGGTTGAGGGGGGCGGGGGCATTGTGCGTGATGACGTAACTTACGCCCAGTTCGCAGCCGGGGCCCACATAGCGGGCAGCGGAAATCAGTAGTTTGTTGCCGCAGCTGGGCGAGCCGGGTAGGAGGAGCGAGGCATATGGGGTGAGCTGGGTACCCAAGGCACATACTATGGCGGGATTGGGGGTGTTGTTGAAAGCACCTCGGCCAAAATACGCAGAGCAGCGCAATTCACCGCCTTGAGAAAGGTTATAAAGCCCCGTAACGCTTAGTGCCAGCACATTCATAGTCGCTGCACTAGGTGTCCAGGCCGCTGCCATACTGTAATATATATCAAAAGACCCATCCGGATTTTTCCGCTTTTTTATCGACAAAGCAGGGCCTTGGAAATAGTTGGAAGCCACAAAATCAAGGTCAACCACTCCGTTCATCACTGGTTGAATATGAATCACGCCATCCAACTTTTCGACTATTTTGTTTGGAACCAAGTTGTTGAGCGATACCGCTATGGTGTAAGAAGCAGGTTGGTATTGAAAGCTGAGGTTTTTGACGGGCGAACAAGCGGCGGGTGCGGGAAACACGAGGCTGGTGTTGGCACTGATTACACCTAAGAGGGCATCACAATTGTAGGTGACGCAGTCGTGTACGGCACCGCCCGCCGATGCCCAGCTAATCTGGTCACCAGGGGCACCATCCACCACAATGGTGAACAATTGGATTTTGTTGGCCAGGGTCGCTGGAAATTGGAAGGTGATGTTGTCACTGCCCGACTGGCAGGGGTCGCCATTGCCGACCAAAAAAGCTACCTCGCCATTTTCGTTGACGGTCAGGTACTGGGCAAAAGGATTGTTACCATTGCCGTATTGGTTAATGGAAGCCGTCAGTTGGGTAGTCAGGGCCACATTTATTTTTGAAGTAAACTGGTTTACGTTCAGCTGGCCATCAAAGCTTAAGTAATTGAACGTCCACGAGGCTGGCATGACTGCTCCGCTCTTGGCTTTCAAAAAAACCTGAAAGGCCGTTTGAAAGGCACCTGGTCCGGCATTTAGCGTGGTGTTCGCCTGATTTACGTTGGGCGACTGCTTGACTATCTCAAACTCGAACGGGGTGCAACCGCCACCAGTCTGTGCCCGTAAGCCAATAGCGAAACTGAAGCCAAGAATCAGTGCGGCAATGCCCCTGAAATTAAGCAAATTGTTGGAAATTGTTGGAAATTGTTTTTCATGGTGAAAAAGTTTTTGGTGAAATAAATTAGACACAAGAAACGGCTGGTTAAAACAAGGCCAACTTAAAAAGCGGAATATGTAAGATTCTTACAAAGCTTGTAAATAAGGGTGAATTTTCTTCCGGAATATTAATGCATACCGGTTGTGTGGCCTATATGACGATCTTTGGGGTGGTTTCACTCGTCCATTTATGTGTTCCAGGTGCGCTGGGTTGTAAATCATCACAAAATTTGCCTCCACCTAAAAAAGGCCTTGCTCCAATTTTCTCTACGCTTTGGAGGAAAAAGGGAACACAAACAGCACGAATTTTTGCGGATAAACGCCAATTGTTTTGGGCGGAACAATACACCATTCGCGTAGCAGCCCGATGGGAAAACCCTCCAAACGCACTCCACCAACATTCCTATCGCTTTTCGCAGCCTGTTTGTTACTTTTGTTCGCCCTTACTATTCGTTGTGTTCATATTTGCAAACCGTTTTCGCTTATGTCGACGCGCTTTTGCTTCGCACCACCCCTTGCCCTCTTGATAAGAACCGGGATGTCGCTACGCTCCATTTGCTTATTTGCCCTTTGCTTGCTTGCCCTTTCTTTTTCCGTTGCTGCCCAATGCTCTCTTACCGTGAATGCCGGACCAGACGTCTATCTCTGTACACCCCCCAGCCCCACCCAACTCAATGGCAATATCGGCGGCAGCTACCTGAACTTCGCCTGGACCCCCACCACGGGCCTGCAAGGGGCTAACACCCTTTCGCCAACGGTGAACGTGGCACAGACCACTACCTATACCTTGACAGCAAGTGCGGTGGACCTTAACAATAACACCATTGTCAATGGTGATTTCGAGCAGGGCAACATCGGCTTCACCAGTGACTATTCGTACAGTCCGGGAAACTTGCACCCTGAAGGAGTATACAATATCACCACCAATCCCCGGTTCAATCACTCCGGTTTTGCGTTCTGCGGCGATCACACTTCCGGAAATGGCAACATGATGGTGGTGAACGGTGCCGGTACGCCCGGCCAAAATGTATGGTGTCAGACAGTTTCCGTATTGCCCAACACGGAGTACGTGTTTTCGTGTTGGGTCACTTCGGTAGTGGCCTCCTCGCCCGCCTTGTTGCAATTCTTTACCAATAGCTCCGCTTTAGGGCCGGTTTTTCAGGCTCCTGGCCAAAACTGTCTTTGGCAAAATTTTTATTCCACCTGGAACAGTGGTTCAGTCACCAGTGTCACCATCTGCATGGTGAACCAGAATACCGGAGTGGGCGGCAACGATTTCGCCCTGGACGACATTTTGTTCACCCCCGTTTGCGTACAGACCGACCAAGTGGAGGTGACCGTGATCAATCTGACCGCCGTGGCCAGTGCCAACGGTCCCATCCCGCCCTGCGACGACCCCAACATCACGTTGAGCGGCGACGGCTCCAGCAGTGGGGCCAACATTTCTTACGAATGGACGACGCCCAACGGTAACATCGTGAGCGGGGAAACCACCCTAAACCCCGTCGTGAATACTTCCGGCACCTACACCCTCTACGTCAGCCACGAAAACAACGGTGTCACCTGTACCAAAACCGCTACAGTGCAAGTAAGCGAATCGGCCAACCTGCTGTCTGCTTCTATCGCCCCCCCCCTACCCTTTGGCTGCGGGAATCCCTCCCTGACCTTGTTTGGCCACTCCAACGACCCCAATGTTTCCAATTACCAATGGATGGCCCTTACCGGTAACATCGTGGGCAGCTCCGACCTACAAAACATCACTATCAACCAGCCTGGCCAGTACGAATTGTTGGTCACCAACACCACCACTGGCTGCACCGCCACGGCCACCGTCTCCGTCACCACCAACCCACCCATTGCCGCAGCCACAGCCAATGGCCCAATCACCTGCACACAGCCCACCGTTGCACTCTCCGGGGCAGGGAGCAGCACCGGGGCAAACATTGATTACGTTTGGACCGCCTCTGGCGGCGGCACCATCACCAGCGGACAAAACAGTCAGAACGCCGTGGCCGGGAGTGCTGGCACCTACGTGCTGGCGGTCACGAACACCAGCAGCGGATGCACCTCTACCGCTACCGTGACGATAGCTGCCAGTAATGCTCCGCCTACCCTGTCCATCCAGCCGCCGGGCAGCCTGGACTGCGACACACAAAACCTGACCCTGTCGGCCACCGCCACCCCCGCCAATGCCCAGCTCAGCTGGACCGCGACCAATGGAGGCCAATTGGTGAGTGGGCAAAACACGCCCAGCCCAACCGTAAATGCGGCAGGCACCTACACCCTGCTGGTCACCAATCAAGCCAATGGTTGCACCGCAACTGCCTCTACCACAGTCACTTCCCTCACCACGCCACCGCTGGCCGTGGTGCAGATGCCCGCTAACCTCACCTGCCAAAACCCCAGTATTGCCCTGTCGGGCAGCGGCTCTTCCGCTGGCGCAAATTTCACCTACGTTTGGTCCAGTTCGCCGGGCGGTACCATCGTCGCGGGCGGCAACACGCTCCAACCGACGGTCAATACTGCCGCCATGTACACCCTGCTGGTCACCAATACCGTCACGGCCTGCACCGCCACGGCTACGGTCAACGTAGTATCCGACCAAAATATGTTGGTGGCCAACGCCAATGCGCCCGACACGCTCACCTGCACCGTCGGCATGGTCATGCTCAACTCCACTGGCAGCAGTACTGGGGCCACGTTTTCTTACGCCTGGACCACGACCAATGGCAACTTCAGCGGCCCGGCCAATGTGTCCAATCCCATTGCGACATCGCCCGGCAGCTACCAATTATTGGTGACCAATACCGCCAATGGCTGTACTGCTACTGATCTGGTCGAAATCGCGCAAAACCGTACAGCCCCGCTGTTGCAGACCAGCGTTTCCGCCCCTGGCCTACTGACTTGCACCACCCCAACCCTGACCTTGCAGGGCCAAAATGGGTCGCTACCCGGCAATTTTACTTACCAATGGACGGCAGCCAATGGCGGCAATCTCGTCAGTGGTCTGACCAGCCTTTTGCCCACCGTCAACGCCGCTGGTCAATACACCCTCACCGCCACCAATCTGGCCAACGGCTGCACCGGCCAATCTACCGTGACCGTCGTTGCCCAGGCCGGTACACCCACCGCCGTTATTGCAACGCCTGGTCCACTTACCTGTGCCAATCCAGTCCAGACTTTGAACACAGCTGGCTCCTCGGTGGGTGCTAATTTTGAATACGTTTGGACGGTTACTAATGGTGGTAATATCACCTCTGGTGCCAATTCGCCCAACCCTGCTGCGAATACTGCTGGCACTTATAACTTATTGATTACCAATACTGCCAATGGTTGTTCGGCCACCACGTCCGTCATGCTGTCGGGAAATACCACGCTGCCATCCGCCGAGGCTGGTACACCCGGTCTGCTGACTTGCAGCCAGCCGTTATTTAGCCTCGTAGCCAACCAAAATTTACCAATGGCCAACTTGGCGTTTCAATGGACCACGCCGAACGGGCAATTGGTTGGCAACCCCAATACAGCGCAGGTCAACGCCAACCAAGCCGGTGTGTATGGCCTGCTGGTCACTGATCCGAGCAATGGTTGCCAAGCTACCGACTCGGTGCAAGTGACTGCCGATCAACAGCTCCCCACCGTAACGATTGCGCCACCGACGCCCTTGGATTGTGGTCATGCTACCACCACGCTGGCGGCCACGGCCACGGGTGCCATGCTCGCCTACCAATGGCAAACCGGCGGTGGGCAATTTGTCAGCGGTACCACTTCCGCCGCGCCGGTGGTGAGTTCACCTGGCCTTTATTCGCTCACCGTCACCGATGGCTCGAACGGCTGCATCACTACCGCTAACGTGATAGTGGTCGAAAACGGTGCGCCGCCCAACGTGCAGGTAGCCCCGGTAGAAGCCATCACCTGCGTCGCGCCGTCGCAGATTATCAGTGGACAAAACCTCTCCTTGCCTGGCAATTTCAGCTATTTGTGGACGGCTACCAACGGTGGAAATATTGTTTCAGGAAACAACACCCTGCTGCCAACCGTGAACGCTGGCGGCGATTACGTACTCACCACCACCAATGTAGCCAACGGTTGTAGCAGCGTTTTATCGGTCAGTATTACGCAAAATACCGCCGTGCCCATTGCCAATGCCGGGCCAGACGACACCCTAAATTGCATATCCAACACTTTGATAATCAATGGCTCCGGTACGGGGGCTACCACCCTGACTTATCTGTGGGCAGCCGCAAACGGTGGTCACTTTGTCAGCGGTGCGAATACGTTCAGCCCGACGATAGACCAACCGGGCTTGTACACGTTGGTGGTCACCAATCCCGCCAGCGGCTGCACCGCCACCGACTTGATGCAAGTGACCGCCAGCCAGCAACTGCCTACGGTCGCCATTGCACCACCCGCGACCCTTACTTGCAGCCAGCTTACGGCCACGCTATCAGCGACGGCCACTGGGACTGCATTGAGCTACCAATGGCAAACCAACGGCGGGCAGTTTGTCAGTGGCACCACCTCCGCCTCGCCGGTGGTGGGTGCGCCCGGCCTCTATTCGCTTACCGTAACCGATGGCACCAATGGCTGCCAGCGTACCGCCAGCGTCACCGTGTTGGAAGACAAAATTTTGCCCGAGGTACAAATCGCGCCGGTAGCGGCCTTTACCTGTACTGCGCCCACCCAAACGATTGTCGGACAAAACCTGTCTTTGCCCGGCAATTTCAGCTACCAATGGACGGCTACCAATGGCGACAATATTGTTTCAGGAAACAGCACCCTGCTGCCAACCGTGAACGCTGGCGGCAATTACACCCTCACTACGACGAATGAAACTAGTGGCTGCACCAGCGTTTTGCAAATCAGTATTACGCAAAATACCGCCGTGCCCATTGCCAATGCCGGGCCAGACGACACCCTAAATTGCATATCCAACACTTTGATAATCAACGGCTTAGGTACGGGTGCTACCAACCTGACTTATCTGTGGACAGCCGCGAACGGTGGTCACTTTGCCAGCGGCGCGAACACGTTCAGCCCGACGATAGACCAACCCGGCGATTACACGCTAGTAGTCACCAATCCCATCAACGGCTGTCAGGCCACCGATGTGGTCCACATCGGAAACGACACCGATGCGCCGCAGGTCAACACCGGACTACCCGCCACGCTTACCTGCGTGGTGCAGCAAACCACCTTGCAGGCCACAGCCAGCCTGGGTACTAATTTCGGCTACCAATGGACGACAATTGGGGGCAATTTTGTCAGCAGCACTACTACGCTATCGCCTACGGTGGATGCTCCCGGCACCTACCAACTCGCAGTGACCAACACGACCAGCGGCTGCGTGAGTACCTCTACTGTCACAGTGGGCGAAGACGTGGCCTTGCCCATAGTGGATGCTGGCCCTTCGGATTCGCTCACTTGCAGCACTACCCTGCTCTCGCTGGTCGGCATGGTCACCGGCACCAATAACCTGATCGCCCAATGGACAACGAGCAATGGTCACTTGATTGATGGCACAAGCACCTTAGCCGCACAAGTGGATCAACCCGGCACTTACCTGCTTACGGCCACGAATCCCGTCAATGGCTGCACGGCCACCGACCAAGTAACCATCGGAATAGATACGCTGCATTGGGGGCTGAATGCCGCTGCCGCCGGGTCGTTGACCTGTGTTACTTTGACTACGGGCTTGAATGCTGCGGTGACAGCATCGCATGGATTTACGGCTGTCTGGACGACGACGGACGGGCATTTCAGCGGCCCACAAAATATGCTGTCTGCCGTTGTGGATGCGCCGGGTATGTACCAATTGACCATTCAAAATACCGCCAATAGTTGCACTTCTACCGCACAAGTCACTGTTATGCAAGATATTGTGCTGCCAATAGCCAAAGTTGACCTGCCCGGCCAGATCGCTTGCGATCACCCGTCTATTGATTTGAGCGGCACAGGCTCTTCCTTGGGAACAGGTTTTAATTATCTCTGGACGGCCAGCAACGGCGGTCAAATCCAAAGTGGCCAAACAACGCTGGCTCCTACTGTGGCAGCGGCGGGTACTTACTCGTTGCTGGTCACCAACCTCACGAATGGTTGCCAAGCTACATCTATGGCTACCGTAACGGCCAACACGGTACCGCCGACGGTGGTTATTTCCTTGCCACAGCCCCTTACCTGTACCCACTTGGTCACGGTGCTGGACGCCAGCGGCTCGAGCAGCGGACCCAATTTTACGAATATTTGGACCACCTCTCCGGGCGGGCATATCGTTGCCGGACACACTACGCTAATGCCCACGGTGGATGAGGCAGGAGGCTATCTTTTGACCATAAAAAACACCGATAATGGCTGCCTTGGCATGGCACAAATCGGGCCAAGCAAAAACACTGTTCTACCCGTGGCCGACGCTGGCCCCGATGCAATGTTGCACTGCCAACAAACCGAAGCGACGCTGCACGGCAGTGGCACGGCTGCCTCTCCGCTTACTTTTGCATGGCATACTTCCAATGGTCACTTTCAGGGCGGGGGCGCAACCGCTACTCCAGTGGTCGATCAATCAGGCACTTATACCCTCACGGTGACCAACACCAACAATGGCTGCACGGCCACCGACGCGGCCATCGTGACGGCTATTCCTTTGCCCACTTTTTCGCCGACGCTGTGGCCACCCGACTGTCTTGACCCAACTGGTGACGTGGACTTTGGCCCAGTTATGGGCGGTTCTGGCCCTTTTCGTTACTCTACCGATGGAGGCTTAACCTTCGGCAACCTCCCTACTTTTGATGCCTTGGCCTTGGGAACGCACGATCTGGTAGTGGAAGACCAACACGGTTGCACCACCACTCAAACTGTGGAAGTGCAGCTGCCTATTTTGCCCACGGTAACGCTGCCCGCTGGCTTCACGCTGCAACAGGGCGACTCGGTGCAGCTTCGGCCAATCCTGAACTTGCCGCCCAGCAGCATTGCCAGTTGGGAATGGACTCCAACGGATGGCCTATCCTGTCTAGTCTGTCCACAGCCGTGGGCCAAACCACTGCGCACAACTAGCTACACTTTGATAATCACTGACTTACATGGCTGTACGGCGTTGGCCAGTACGCAATTTCGGGTGGACCGCAAGCGAAATGTGTATGCGCCGAACGTGTTTTCGCCGAACGGCGATGGCCAAAACGACCGTTTCCTGCTCTACGGCAAAGGCGTGAAAGAAGTGCGTGCGCTGCGTATTTACGACCGCTGGGGGACGGAATTGTTCTTGGCCGAACACCTGCAAGCCGGGGATGAATCAGGAGGTTGGGGCGGGGATTTTCGTGGCAAAGCTCTTTACCCAGCCGTGTTCGTATGGCAGGCGGTGGTGGAGTTTTTGGACGGGGAGGTGGAGATTTTTTCGGGCGATGTGGCATTGGTGCGCTAGACCAAGGGCAGTAGGCAGAAAGCAAATGGAGCATAGTGACATCCCGACTCTTATCGAGAAGGCAAGTAAGCAAAAGGGAGCAAGGGAACTCGTAATTTACCCTATTGCCTTATGGAAAGTCATTCGACCATTTCACCTACCTTGCAGACTTTAACATGGGTATTATGTACTCGTAATATATTAGTACTTCACTGACAATGGTTTAGGTTAAAATTGCTACGAAACATTGGTGGTCAATGTTTTCTGTTAATGGCCTTTTGCCAATTGCCAATTTGCCTTTTATAATTACTATGCCTAAAAAAAGCGGTACTGGCGTCATTATTGGCCGGTTTCAGGTGTTTGAACTGAACGATGTCCACGAGAAACTGATCGGCTCGGTGCAGGTGAAGCACGCCAAAGTGATGGTTTTCCTGGGGTCCAGTCCGGCCCCCAGCTTGTTCAATCCACTCGATTGGGAGCTGCGCGACCTGATGTTCAAGGAACGCTACCACGAGGCGTTAATATTGGAAGAGATGCCTGACCTGCCGGACGACCGCATCTGGAGTCAAGAACTGGATCGGCGCATCCTCGAGCTGCGGCCCGAAGGCCAAGTGACGCTGTACGGCACGGAGGAGGATTTCGTGACGCGCTACTCGGGTCGTTACCCGACGGAAGTGCTGGAAGCCAACGAGGAAGATTTTCCGAAGGAACCGGAAATGGAAGCACTGGAAAATATGCGCGATTTCCGGGCGGGCATTATCTACGCCAACCTGCGCCGTTTCCCAACGGTGTACCCGACGGTGGACATCGCGGTATTCCGCAAGGAGGAAACCGAACTGCTGCTGGCCCGCAAGGACAATGAGACCCGCTTCCGTCTGCCCGGCGGTTTTTCCGACCCAGAGGACGACAGTTATGAGGAAGCCGCCCTGCGCGAACTGGGTGAGGAGTGCGGTGAACTGACCATAGACGAGCTGACTTACCTCGGTTCCTGCCGCATTGATGATTGGCGTTATCGCGGCTCGATGGACTCGGTGATGACTCACCTGTACGCCTGCGAATTGCTGGAAGGTGAACCTATTGCCAATGATGACATTGCAGAACTGCGCTGGTTTGAGGTAAGCCGGTTGAATAAAGACCTGTTCGTGCCGGAACATCAGGTGCTATGGGAGATTTTACAGGAATACCTCAGTTCGGAAGAAGAAGAGGACGAATAATGTCTAATTTTGTCCTCCACCCCCGCAGTTGGCGCACCAATCGTTGGTCAAGCGCGGCTGTCAGGTACTTGGAAGGTTCCATATGAACACCTCTTCGGGACATCCACTACCGCACGAATTGCCTGAAATTCAGTCCGTACTCCTTTGGCAGCAGTTCAGGGCAGGCGATGCCACTGCTTTTGGCCAAATCGCCGACCGCTATTACCGCTTGCTGTACAATTACGGCGTCCAATTTTCGGCTGACCCGGAATTTACCCGCGACTGCATCCAGGAAATGATGCTGGAGCTGTGGGAACGCCACGCACGGCTTAGTGAAGTGGTGTCCGTCAAAGCTTATCTGTTGAAATCTCTGCGGCACCGCATCGGGCGCGAAAGCATCCGCCTCCAACGCCTCAACGACGTAGAAGAACTGGCGTTCCTGAGTGGGGAGCAAATGGAACGCCCTATCGAGTCGATCATTATCGAGACCGAGCAAGCACGGGTGCAAATCCAACAATTACAACAACTCATTGCTGAACTTACCCTCCGCCAGCAAGAGATTATTTACCTGCGTTTCTACCAGCAACTCGAGTACGACGACATTGCCGAAATAATGGACTTGTCGCGCCAAAGCGTGGCCAATCTGCTACACCGTACCCTCCGTAATTTGCGTGAGCGCTGGCCTACTCTGTAATGGCGGATTCAGCCGCCGATATATCTGATTATGTCGGCGGCTAAACCCGCCGGTACAAGCTAGTACAAACCCGCATAAACGACGGCCCCACCTCCATTTTCCACCACTAATTTGCTCGTTTGGCCGTTCGGAAAAATTTATTTTCCTTTTGATGGGTATGACCGTGCGGAATACTGCTCTTATAAGCATATCCACCCGTCCACCAAACTTACGCACCGTGCCGAGCGATCATTACCGCGAATACTCCGTGGAGCAATTCATGCTCTCGCCATCGTTTGTCGCTTGGAGCCTGCAATCCGACCCGGAGAGCGTGGCTTTTTGGAACGGCTGGCTGGCCAGGAACCAAGACTGCCGATTGCGAATGGAGCAGGCCAAGCTGCTAACCATCGCCATACGGGAGCACTATCACACGGAATTGCCCGAAGCAACGCTGCGCGAAAACATGGATGCCCTGCTCCACCAAGTGGAAGTGCCAGTTGCCTGGTCCAATCGTTCTTGGCAAAGTTGGCTTTACCAGCATTGGGCCGTCGCTGCCTCCTTGACGGGTCTGTTGCTTTTGGCCTTTGGCTGGTATTTGCTGCCTGCGGCAAATGCCACTGTGACGGCGCAAGAATGGATCAAACAAACCGGCTGGAAACACCCTTTGGAAAAAAGTCATGCTCGGCCTGGCCTATCTACCGTGATCCTGGCCGACGGCAGCACTGTCATCCTGGAACAGGGCAGCCGTCTGATCTACCCGCCTAGTTTCGACGACAGCCAGCGCAAAGTATATTTGATAGGAGAAGCCTTTTTTGAGGTAACCAAAAATGCGGCCCAACCCTTTTTGGTCTATACCAGCCACTCCGTGGTGCGCGTAGTGGGTACAAGTTTTCGCGTCAAGGCTACTGCGGGACAGTTCCCCGACCGCATCGCGGTGCGTACCGGCCAAGTAGTGGTTTATCGCTATCAAGACTTCCAGAAAGCCGGTTCTAACGAACGGGCACTGGCCGAAAAAGCCCTCGTACTGCTGCCCAATGAGCAGGCGACCCTCGATAGTAGCCGCCAGATCTTGCAAAAACTGCCCGTGCGGAACGCAACGGAAGTGGCGGCCATTATTGCCCCCAAGGAGCTGGTGTACGATGATCGGCCAGTGACGGAGGTCTTTCAACAGATGGCCAGCCTCTACGGTGTGGACATTAATTATGACCAAAAAGCCATATTGCGTTGCAAAATCACCACGAGCTTTCGAGACGAAAGTTTGGACGAACGACTGCGCAATATATGTACGGCTATTGGAGCAGAGTTTCGGATGGTGGATGGGAAGATCAGTATTTCGGGCAAACCGTGCCGATGAATTAAAGTATGAAGTACGAAAGTTGCTTGATTTTTATATAAAAAATCTACATTCTCCAAAGTACTGACGATTTACAGTAAGTATACCATCAAGTCCCCCTCCCTTTTGGGGGAGGGGTTAGGGGTGGGGTTGCACTACGGCGGCTGAACCCGCCGCTACACCAATATATCTAACCAATCCATTGTTAATATGAAGCACTCTTACCAATTCAAAAACTGGCCCCGGCTATCTTGGCTGCTCCTTTGCGGCCTGGCATTTGCTGGCTGGCCTAACTTGCTCCGCGCCCATGTGGCCGAGAGAGCCGACTTCCCGGATTGCAGTATCACCCTGCACGTTGCCAATCAAGAAGTAAAAAATGTGCTGGCGAAAATCCAGAAACAGTGCGACGTACGCTTTACGTACAGCTCCACGGTCATCCCGGCTACCCGAAAAGTGTCGCTATCGGTCACCAACCAGCGGCTCGACCAGGTACTGAACGAGTTCCTGCCGACCTGCGACATTGACTACCGGATCGAAAACCGGCAAGTCATTCTCTTCAAGGCCGAGAAAAGCGGGTTTGCGCCCGATGAACTGGTTCCGGTGATGGCCCCCGTGATCGAAGTGCAGAGCATTACCGGGCGTATCACCGATGCCAGCGGCGAGGGACTACCGGGCGTGACTATTCGCGTCAAAGACACGAATGTGGGCACTTCCACCGACGGCGAGGGCAATTTTACCCTGGAAACGCCGGAAAACAGTGGCACCTTGGTACTTTCCTATACCGGCTATTTGAGTCAGGAAGTACCCTTTGATGCCAGCACCCGCACCATCACCCTCGTCATGCAGGCCGACGAACAGGCACTCTCCGAGGTAGTCGTCATTGGCTACCAGACCGTGCGCAAGCGCGACCTGACTGGCGCAGCCGCCGTGGTGGACACCCGCCAGAGCAAGAAACAAACCGCTACTTCCTTGCAGGAAACCTTGCAGGGCCTGTCGTCCGGTGTGGCGGTGAGCAACAGCGGTCGCCCCGGTGATATGCCCCGCGTCAACATCCGGGGCCTGAGCTCTTTCAGCGGTGACTCGCGGCCTTTGTACGTGATTGATGGCCTGTTGGTGGATGCCGATGCCAACCTCAACATGAATGACGTGGAGTCGGTACAAATCCTGAAAGACGCTTCGGCAGCGGCTATTTACGGAGCCCGTGCGGCCAACGGGGTCATTATTATCACCACCAAAAAAGGCCAGGAAGGTGCGTTGAAGATCGGGGCCGACGTGAAACTGGGCACCCAGTCTTTTTGGAAAACCTACGATTTGATGGATGCCACCGAGTTTGCATCTTTTTCGCGTAACCTGTACCAAAATGTAAACGTGGCCCCGCTGCCGAGCGTGAGCACCAAATTTGACCCTGCTGTAAACACCGATTGGCAGGACGAATCCTTCCGCACCGGCTCCGTGCAGGACTACAACCTGACCGCCTCCGGGGGCAGCAAGCAGGTGCGTTACCTGATTTCCGGTAACTATTTCAAGAACCACGGCGCGGTAATCGGCAGTGCTTTTGAACGCAAATCGGCCCGCATCAACACCGATGCTACATTGGGCCGTGTGACCCTCGGCACCTTCCTGAACTTCGCCGACACACGGCAGGACCAACAGGCCACCAACCCCTTTATTGATGCCATTCGGATGTTGCCCGTCATTCCGGTGCAGGGCGCGGAGTTCATCAACCAGCGCAATCCCGCCGGGTACGGCGTGGGCCTGGACGATTACCAAACCTTTGGCACCAACCCCGTAGCCCGTACTTTTTCGGAGTCACGGGTGCAAAACCGCTTCAACATCCGCGCTTTGGTCTTTGCCGAACTGCGCATTTTCGACTGGCTGCGTTATCGCTACAATTTTGGCATAGATCGCAGTTTTGAGGCCTTTCGCTACCGCAACCGGGGCAATGCCTGGGACCGAAACAGCCACCTGACAGATTTCCAATTCCCAGTGTTGATACAAAATCGTGCTGAATATCAAGCCTATACGCAGGAGCATTTGTTGAATTTCACCCATGACTTCGGTACGCGCCACCACTTGGACGGCGTGGTGGGCTACACCCAAATCACTCGCCAATATAGCCGCATCGGCTTTGGGCGCGATGGTTTGTACGCTATTAATGCCGGCCAAGGCCAGTTTTTGGAAGAACTCAATTCCGCCTCCGGCAACGTGACTGGTCAGGAGGGTTTCTCCGAAAAAAGTGCCTTGCTGGGGCTGCTCAGCCGGGTGAATTATGGATTTGATGACAAATATTTGCTCTCGGTTACTTTCCGCCGCGACGGTGATTCGCGTTTTGGACGTTTCAACCGCTACGCCAATTTCCCCTCGGTGGCCGCCGCTTGGCGCATTTCCAAAGAAGGTTTTTTGAGCAATGTTTCGGCGATCAGCGAATTGAAATTGCGCGGTTCTTACGGTGTGCTGGGCAATGCCGACGTGCTGGGCTACTACGAAACGGAGGCCTTTATCAACTTCCTGCCCCGCGCCATATTGGGTAGCGGACAGACGGAAGTAGTGGGTGCCACCCGCAGCGCACTGGCTCCCGGCGACCTGAAATGGGAGGAAAAGAAGACCCTGAACGTTGGTCTGGACCTTAGCCTGTTCAATAACCGCATTTCGTTCACCGCCGATTGGTTCCGTTCGGACATCAACGACCTGTTGTTCCGCCTGCCGTTGCCGCTGTCGCTCGGCACCCGCGAGAATGCACCAAATGTGAACTCAGCCTCTATGCGCAACCGGGGTATCGAATTTGACCTGACCTATCGCGGCGGCTCTGGTAGCAAGTTCCGATACAGCATCGGTCTCAACGCTACCCATATCAAAAACGAAGTGCTGGGCACTGGCTTCCTGTCCAATGGCGAACCCGTACCGCAGATTATTGGGGTGAGCCGCGCGTTTCCGGGCTATGCCATCGGGGAGTATTATCTACTGAAAACACAGGGCATTTTTCAAAACCAAGGCGAAGTGGATGCCTACACCAACGAGGACGGCGGTCTGGTGCAGCCCAACGCCCGCCCCGGCGACCTGAAATTCGAGGACTTCGATGGTAATGGCCAGATCAACCTGAATGACCGCCAATATGTGGGTTCACCGTGGCCCAACCTGACCGGAGGCGTACAACTAGGGGCTTCCTACGGGGCTGTTTCGTTGTCCATGCAATGGTATGGCGTGACGGGCAACCAGATCTTCAACGATGCCCGGTACTGGCTCTTCAACCCGAACGAGAACCACAACTTCTTGGCCGGTACCGAGCCGTGGACTCCGCAACAGCCCACTGAAACGCCGCGCCTGACTTATAACCGCAGCGACGCGCCCGGCAACCGGGGGATGCTCGACAACGGCATTTTCGAGAGCGACCGTTGGTTGGAGGACGGTTCCTACCTGCGTCTGCGACACATCGAACTGGCCTACACACTGCCCGAGAGTTTGGTGCGCCGCCTGCATTCCGACAATATGCGGATTGCCATTAGTGGCCAGAACCTGTTTACGTTCACCAATTACAGCGGTTTGGACCCGGACGTACGCAACACCAACAATTTTGAGTTTGGGCGGGATGTGGAAACTTACCCGGCACTGCGGACTTTCACGGCCTCTATCTCGGTAGGGTTTTAAGGTTTTACCACATAGAACACATAGCAGTTTTTTATCGTTTTATACTATGTTTTCTATGTGGTAAATAGTTACAGTTTTATTATTTCAAAAAAGCATAAACATGAAAAACATTCATAAAAAAATAGCCCTTCTACTGCTGGCCAGTTGGCTGATAGTGGGCAGTTGCACCAAGGAATTGGACCAAACCAATCCCAATTCCGTCACCGCCGAGAACTTCTGGGTCACGGCTGCCGATGCCGACAAAGGCGTAAATTCCATCTACGCCATGTATTACAAAAAGGGCGGTTACGCTCGTTGGATCTACTTTTTGTACGACCTGCGCTCCGACGAGGGCACCAGCGAAAGCCCGTGGCTGGAATTGCAGAACTGGCAGAAGTTTATCTTGGTCAATTACAACTTTGAGCTCAGCTGGGTCACCTGGCAGGATCACTATCGCGGCATCGCCCGTTGCAACCAAGTACTGGATCGGGTACCGAGTATCGTCATGGACGACGTGCTGAAACAGCGTTATCTGGCGGAAGCCAAATTCCTGCGCGCCCTCTGGTACTACAACCTGACTACGCTGTATGGCAACGTCCCACTAACGCTGCAAGTGGAAAATGCCGAAAGTCGCCCGGCAACTGCCCCCCAAGCCGAGGTATGGGCGCAAATCGAGAAAGACCTGCGCGACGCCGCCGACGTGCTGCCCGCTACCTACGGCAATGCCGATCTGGGTCGGCCCACCAAAGGTGCGGCCCATGCCCTGCACGGCAAGGCCCTTATGCAGCAGCGCAAATGGTCGGAAGCCGCCGCCGCTCTGCAATGGCTGGTGGAAGGAGCCGGGCGCAGCAACTACCAGTTGGTGGCCGACTTCAGCGACAATTTCAAGCATACCACCGAATTCAACAGCGAATCGGTGTTCGAGATCAACTTCCACGACGCCAACATCGGCCCCTTCCCCGACGAGGAGGACAGCCCGGCCCAAAACCTGGGCAACACGCGCCCGCAGTTCTTTGGGCCTGGTGGCGGGCTGCCGGGCTTTGGCGATGCCGAGCTGCGCCGCTGGATACCGCGCGAATTTTTGGAGGAACAGACCGTGGATGGTCAGCGCGATCCGCGCTTGGCCGCTACTTGCTTGTATGACTCCACCGACGAGCGCGGTGGCGACTTCACGATGGCTTATGGCCGCATTTGGAACGAGGCATTTGCGCCCGACAACTCGCGCCGCAATCGGGTTTTTTACCGCAAATACCAGAACGACTACCACCGGGATTTCGAGAATTTCTTTTCACCGATTAACCACCGCCTCATTCGCTACGCCGACGTGTTGCTGATGTACGCGGAATGTCTCAACCAAATGGGTCGTACTACCGATGCCTACCAGTACGTAGACATGGTACGCCAACGCGCCAACCTACCGACCCTGACCGTGGCCAAGCCCGGACTGACGCAGGGACAGTTTCAAGAGCAGATCGAGCATGAGCGGGTGGTGGAACTGACTGGCGAGAGCTGGCGCTGGAGCGACTTGGCTCGTTGGGGCTATTTCGATGACTTGAACAAAGTGGCCGAATTGCGGCCCCACGACCCGGACTTCAACAATTTTGACAATCTGAAGTATAAGTTTCTGCCTATTCCAAAGGATGAGGTGGACCGGAATCCGAATGTGCGGCAGAATCCGGGGTACTAAATAGTTACTGGTTATTGGTACAACTGTTTACACCATAATTGTGATGCACTTGAGTTGTGTAAACTTACTGTACCAATATCCAATAACCAATTTCCAATAACTAGTCACCACAGTATGCGCAAACCACTCCCTTCCCCCATACTATACAGCCTGATGCTGCCGCTGTTACTACTGTTGTCCACGCCTGCTTGCAAAAAAGACAAGCCGGAAGAGATAAGGCCACCAATAGTTACTACTAAAACCTTTGCCAATCCCGTTTTTCAGGGGGCGGACCCGTGGGTGGTGCAGCAAGATAGTTTTTATTATTTCAGTACGACTTTGGGCAACCGAATGGAATTATGGAAGACCAAGGACTTGACTAAACTAAACAGCGTAGCTAGTAAAGTCGTCTATTTCCCCACGGGCGATGGGACGCACCACGAAAACCTTTGGGCACCAGAACTGCACAAAGTCGCCGGAAAATGGTATTTCTACTATACTGCCGGGGCGGGTCCCGACAGTACCCAACGGTTATGGGTACTGGAAAACAGCAGTCTCGACCCCACACAGGGCAGCTGGGCTGACAAAGGAAAAATCTATAGTCCCGGTTTTGATCGCTGGGCCATCGACGGCACGGTGCTCGACTACCAGGGCCAGCAGTATTTCCTGTGGAGCGGACGGCCCAATCTAGCTGTGCAAAACCAAAACATCTACCTTGCCCGCATGCGTAATCCATGGACGCTGGATAGTGGCGTGGTGGTACTCACTCGCCCCGAACTGCCCTGGGAGACGCAGGGTGGCCCGGTCAACGAAGGCCCACAGGTCCTGATCAACCCAGCAGGTGAAGTGCTGATTGTTTATTCTGCCAGCGGCTGCTGGACGGACGACTACGCTTTGGGACTGCTGCGACTGCGGTCAGGTGGCAACCCCATGCAGCTGTCCGACTGGACCAAATCGCCACAACCCGTTTTTGTGAAAAAACCCCAAAACTCCGCTTATGGGCCAGGACACAACGCTTTTTTCCGCTCCCCCAATGGCCAGGAGAGCTGGATCATGTACCACGCCAACTCGAACAGCGGCGACGGTTGCGAGAACAAACGCAACATCCGTATCCAGCCTTTTACCTGGAAAGCCGATGGTACGCCCGATTTTGGGGAGCCAATGGCTACTGGGAAGCAGATAGCGGTGCCGGGAGGGCTGTAAGTAAAAGGGCAAAAGGCAAAAAAGCAAATGGAGCAACGCGACATCCCACTTCTCGGTAGGCAGGCAAATTGGCAATTCTCCGCAGCCTCCACCTTCCAACCTATCAACAATTACAAACAACGCCACACATGAAACATTTTTTTAAGTATCGTTATCTGCTGATAATCAGCACGTCATTTCTTTTGACCACCGCTTGTAAAAAAGACGACAGCAATAGCCCCGACACCCTGGCTCCACAGGTCAGTTTGGTGGCAGGCAATGGCATCGCTTTTACTGGACAAACATTGAATCTTTCGGCCTTCGTGACCAACGAATTCAGCGGCACGGACATCGTCAAAGTGGAGTTTTTCAAAGGCGGCACTAAATTAGGTGAAAAGACCAACGCGCCGTTCACTTTCGATTATTTGGTGACCGAAACCGAACCCGGTGCAGCCCTTGATTTCACGGCCAAGGCCACCGACCAAGCGGGCAACAGCAGCACCAGTGCCATTACCCAAGCCTTTGTCGGTGCGCGCGTGGAAGCGGAATCGGGGATATTGCGCGGGCTGGCCAAAGCCGTGGACAATCCCACTGCGTCGGGCGGCAAAAAAGTCGGGGCCATTGATAATCCGGAAAGTGGTATAGATTTGCCACTCAATATCACGGCGGCGGGTACCTATGTTTTCAAGATCGCGGCGGGTACCGATTTCAATGATGTGACTCACTTGGTCTATATTGACGGCGACGTGGCCAATAGCAAGTTGTACAGCGTGAACCGGATGGGATGGGACAACTGGAACCAGTACACCATCGAGTTCCCGCTGAGTGTCGGCATACATACCTTGAGCATTCGCCACAACTCTTGGTATGGTGAATTGGATTATATTGATATTAGTAAAAAACCGTAAA
>JAYUXG010000306.1:0-1599 GCA_043753125.1 Saprospirales bacterium
TGGGCGCGGAGGCCCTGGTCAACGGCACGATGCAGGACTTTCAGGCCCTGGCCGATACGAAGAGCCCACTTGGTCGGACGGCGCTGCATGGGCAGGGGCTGGCGCTGTACTACATCAGCAAAAACAGTGCGACGCTGATGCCTCTGCCTACCAGATCCGGCACCGGACAGGCCTTCATCACCCACGCCCTCGATTCCGCTGTAGCCGTTTACCGGAGGCTGTTGCTGGTCACCGGCTCCACCTACTTCGATTCCCTCCGCCTCACCATGCCGGTCAACCTCGAAACCCTGCTGGCGGCCGATGGGCTGATCAACCAACCGAAATACGCCCTGTATCTCCTCGTTCTGGATGCCCAGACCCGCCGCCCCATTCCTTTTCCAGCTCTGGTTGCGCTTCGTGTGCGCGGCCAGCGCGATGGTCGGCTAACCTATCGCTTCCCGGACAACACGGCTGCCCTTCGCTTCGCCGCCACCATCTCCGCACCTGGCTACCCGGCGTGGAGCGGCTTGCTGCTGCCCCGTTCGGATGGCCGCACCGACACCATTTTTTTGAAAAAAGAAGTGGCCGTGCTGGTCACCGACCGCGACGGTGACACCGTGCCGGATGCCCGGGATAAATGCCCCGACCAGCCCGGCCTTGTCGCCCAGGAAGGCTGCCCTGACCCGACCAGCACTGATCGCGACGGTGATGGGGTGCCCGACGCTGCCGACCAATGCCCCGACGAACGTGGCTCCCGCGAGTACAAAGGCTGCATTCCGCCCGCCGATCCGATACAGCGGCTGGCAGTAGAACCACCTACCGAAGCACTGCTCCGGGAAGCATTGCAGGATTTTCCTTTCGACCAGACTGGCCAGGTGAAGGAAGTGGAGGCCGAAACCCTGCTCCTTCGCCTTGGCACCGGCCAGCCGGAGCGCAGGCAAAACAATGCCGAAGCCTTCTTTACCGGGCTACTTCCTTCCGGTTACGCTGTCACTATTTGGGTGGGTACTTATGGAAAAACCGATCGCTACGGCTTCCGTTACGGCAATGCGGACCTCAGTTATTTCCCTTCCAATGACACTTATTTTGAAATTATAAAGCCCGCTGCCGCCGCCATTCCCCTCCCCACCATGATCCCCATCCCCGGCGGCACCCTGACCCTCGGTTGCACCAAGGAGCAGGACAAGGACTGCGAAGACGACGAAAAACCGTCCCATCCAGTCACCCTCTCCGCTTTCGCTATGAGCAAGACCGAAGTTACTTTTGCCGAGTATGATGCTTTTTGCGAGGCGACCAAACGCGAAAAGCCCGACGATAGGGGCTGGGGCCGAGGTCAGCGGCCAGTTATCCATGTGAGTTGGCTCGATGCCATAGCCTATTGTAACTGGCTCAGCGAACGACAAGGTTTGACCGCCGCCTACGCTGTTGTCGGCGAAAAAGTGACCCTGCAGTCTTCCGCCAAGGGCTACCGCCTGCCCACCGAGGCCGAATGGGAATATGCGGCGAGGGGCGGCCAAAGAACAAAGGCGGCAGAAACCCAGCAGACCGCCCTAAATCAACAAACAAAATACGCCGGCAGCGACAATTTGGACGAGGTGGCCTGGTATGCTGAAAACAGCA
>JAYUXG010000307.1:0-1596 GCA_043753125.1 Saprospirales bacterium
AAAAAACTGAACCCGTACACGCTTGCTCCGATGATGGCGGCCATGTTGCCAGATTGGGTGGCCGTACTAATGAGAATGGGAATGCTGACTATGCCAAACAGGATGCCGAAACCGTGGGTCAGGCTATTGGCCAGTTCCTGCTGGAGGGCCAAATCGGTAGTTTTTGTATCCATAAGTGTGTTTTAGAGTAAAAGAAACGGTGTTCGTCCGCAAACAGCAGCGATCTGAACGGCTAAATATAATTCGCATCATTCATACCACTACCATTTTTCTTTTTCCTCCAAATCCTTCAACAACACCCGCAACGCGCCCGCCGAAAGGTAGATTTCGATGATGGTAATCATCAAGGAAGTAATCATCAATACGAGGCTAAGCGCAAAAAGTATCCTGGCCGCCACTTGGTGGCCTTCGTAAATAAGGAACATGGTGATGACGCAAAACAGGATGCTGGCTACCCCAAAGGTCTGCATCCAGCGGATGAGCCATAACCGCCGCCGCAGGGTACGGATTTGGCTCACGGTGGTGCCGAGCTGATTTTCCTCATAGTCCTTGATCAACTTACGGATGAGGCTGGCGATGGATAGGAACTTGTTGGTATAGGCCAACAACAGCAGCGATAGAGCAGGAAATAGCAGGGCAGGGGTTTGAATGGTGAGTTCCACGATGGAAGGTGTTAAAAAAGTTGAAGATGTTGAGAAAGTTGAAATTACTGCGATTTTGTGGCACCCTGCGCCATGATAGTGTGGACAAGATCGTGGAGGTGCACCACCGCATTGCTTCCAACCAACAATAACCCTTAATTTTGCGCCTCTGCTTACTAACTTTCAATCATAATGAAAATGCAAAACAAATATTTGCTACCCCTCCTGCTGTTGGCTCTATCCTCAAGCGTCCTCTCTGCCCAGACCATCAGTTGGGCGCAGGACGTAGCCCCCATCTTGTACAACCATTGCGTGACGTGCCACCGCGACGGCGGCTTGGGTGGCTTCTCGCTCATCGGCTACGACAATGCTTTTTCCTACAGCGAAGCCATCCAGACCGAGACCCAAGCCAAGCGGATGCCGCCTTTTAAAGCAGACCCTACCTACCGCCGCTACGCGCATGAAAACCGGCTGACGGATACGGAGATTCTAACGATTGCAGATTGGGTGCAGGGTGGCACACCAATGGGTGATATGGCTCAGGCACCCGCCGTGCCGACCTTCTTCCAAGGGTCTAGCATTGGGGTGGCAGACCACGTACTGGCGACACCATTATATACAGTCACATCCACCGAAGACGAATATCGCTGTTTTGTCGTGCCTTCTGAACTGACTCAGACCGTCTATTTGCGAGCCATGGAGGCTATCCCCAGCAATCACGAGGCGGTCCACCATATTTTGATCTACCAGGACCTGACCGGAGAAGGGCGGATCAAAGACGCAGCCACACCAGAACCTGGCTACCTTAGTTTTGGCGCGCCGGGCGTTTCTGCCAATCTGGTAGGGGCTTGGGCACCGGGCAACCAAGTGACCTTTTTACCCGCCGGTACAGGAGTGAAACTGACGGCCAATTCTGACTTGATCGTGCAGGTACACTATCCGAAAGGGTCAGCCG
>JAYUXG010000308.1:0-10118 GCA_043753125.1 Saprospirales bacterium
GCTGCTTCGCATAAGAGTCGAAGAAACCCCACCAGCGCATTTGCATCACCCCGAGAATACCTTCTCGTACGATTTTCAGCGACATTTTAGACACCCCCAATTCCCGGTCTTTAAAGGTGATGGGCACTTCGTGAATCTTAAAACCCAGTTCCCAAGCGGCAAATTTCATCTCGATCTGGAAAGCGTAACCAACAAAGCGAATCTTGTTCAAATCAATGGTTTCCAGCACATTGCGCCGCCAGCAAACAAATCCGGCGGTCGGATCGGAAACAGGCATCCAGGTAATCAGGCGGGTGTAGAAAGAGCCCCCCCTGGAGTAAAAATGCCGTTCCCAAGGCCAGTTTTCGACCTGCCCGCCCTGGCAGTAGCGCGAGCCAACGGCCACGTCGGCATTCCCGTCGCGGCACTCGGCCAGCAACCGCGGCAAGTCATTGGGATTATGCGAAAAATCGGCATCCATTTCGATCAGGTAGTCGTAGTTCCGTTCCAGTCCCCAGCGAAACCCAGCGATATAGGCAGTACCCAGGCCAAGTTTGCCAGTGCGCTCGTATAGATGCAGGCGTCCATCATACACCCCGGCTTGCAGGTTCCGCACGATCTGGGCCGTGCCATCGGGCGACCCATCGTCTACGATGAGTACGTGGAACGGTTCGGCCAGGCCGAACACCGCCCGCACGATGGCGGCGATATTTTCCCGTTCGTTGTAAGTAGGTATGATAATCAGGGCGGACAATTGCTTTGCGGTGTTTTTACAGGGCGAAGGCGATGCCAAAAGCCAGTACGGAAATGATAAGCCCGAACATAAATAAGTTATAACAGATACTCAGGTACTGATATTTTTTGGCCAGTACAATGCCGAGGAAATACAGGTCGCGGCTCATGGTGCTGTACAGGAAGTCCGGGTCTTTCAGCATTTCGTTAACTCCCCATTGAAAGTCCTCCAGTTCCATATTGTAAAAATTGCCAAAAAAAAGCAGATTGGCTTTGCGTTGCCTGATGTCTTCCTTGGTCACCTTACCTTCAGTTACTTTTGGGCGAGTGCTCAACGTGGCAAAAATCATCGATCCCAGGCAGGTGAAGGTGAGCAAAACGCTGGGTATGATGAGTTTGGTGTTGTCACCCAGTTTGGGTAACAAATTGGCGATGAGGATAGAAATGACAATCGCGTTCACCGAGAGCATCAGGTTGGCCTTGCTATCAGCCATCGCGCTCAAGTTAGTGTGGGTGCGATAGGTAGTGCGATACATCGTCTCCACGCCACGGCCCATACGGGCATTGTTGAGCTCCTTTTCACTTTCCTTCAGGGTTTTGCTCAAGCTCTTGCCTTCCCCTTTTCTCTTGTCATCCAGCAAAGCCATTTCCTCCACAGTAGGGGCCTTTTCGGGGTTGAGCCGGTGCTTTTGTTTCACCAATTTCTGCACGTGTTTGCCTTTTCGCTTATCGAACAACTGCTGGGCGATCACGGTGTGGTATTCGTGCGCCAACATAAAATTGAGCTCAAAATCTACCCAATCCTGCTCGCTCATCACGGTCTTGCGAGCCAGGATGAATTCCTGCCGCAATTTGCCGGTGCGGTCCCAGTAACTTTCCATGCCCAAATGGCTGAGATCGGCATCGCAGATAATCTCTTCCAGCCGATTTTGCGGTTGCTGGGGCACCTTTGTGGAACGGATACAGGCAATAACGGTCGCCAACTCCGGTTCGCTGATTTTGTCCCGTAAGAATTGTTGCGCATTCAGTACGCTGCGCTCCTCGTGCTCTTGCGGACCCTCCGCATAGCCCGTGTCGTGGAACCAAGTGGCCAGTTCTAACAATAGCACGCTGTGTTCGTCCAGCTGGAATCCTTCGGCGATAATCCGGGCGGCGGCCACGGTCTGCACCGTATGGTCGAGATCGTGAAAAACGTATTCCGGCGAGATATAGCGGGCAAAAAAGTCGGTGATGTACGTTTCGGTTTCGTGTAGTAGTTGCTCAGGAGCAGTCATATAAGTCAAAGATAAGCGGCAAAGATAAAAGAAAAGGGCTTTGGATTGTTGGCCCTTGGGCTACTGACCGTAGCACTATTGGACACCGGACGTTTGTCGATTTGTCAAGAACTGGGAACCCTCTCGGTATGGGTACATCGTCTAACAACTTATAGTCCAATGTCTGAAAATTATAGGGACTAAAAGTCCAATAGTCTATTGTCCGCCATTATTGTACAATCCCCAATTCGCGCCAGTCATCGGCGGACAGTTCCATATTAGTGGGTTTTATTGCCTCGATCAATTCCCGCAGCCGAGGCCATTGTACACCGATAGTGTGCAGATCGCGGAAATCTTTGTGTACCACCTCCCATGGATCAGTCATTCCGAGATCGCTGGCCAAAAAATCGCGGTACATCGCTACCGCTTTTGCTCGGTCGCCAGGTGCGTCGCGCAGCAATAAGGCATGGGTATGGTTGGTTTTCAGATAGGTAGCGTTGGGATAGTACGTGCCCGCTTCGCTGATGTAGTGTTCCGCCTGTTCGGCTTGGCGAATGACTCGCGAGAGTGCCTCTGTATCGTTTGCGCGGGCCAGCAGCAGATAGTACGATTCGTTAATCAGCGCATCCAGCCAGCGTTCCTGCCAATAATACGCCTTATCATCGGCGTTCAAAGCCCTTTTTGCAGCGTCCAAGGCGTACTCACTTTCGGCGAGTGCGGCGGGCCACTGCGCCATTGCGCCAAGATGTTGGCAACGAAGATTAGCCAATAGGTAGTCTACGTAGAGCGTATCCAAAGTGCGGTATTTGGTCAGTACGGCCTTCTGTACATTAGCCATAAATCGTTCTATCCGGGCGCGTTCGGCAGGCAGGCTTTCGGCCAACCGCTGTAGATCGAAGCAGGCCCCCGCTAAAATAACCTCATCAAAAACACCTTCGTACTGCACCAGTGCCTCTGCTTCTTGGCCCTCCAATAGGGCAATGGGACCAAAATACAAAGTATTTAGCCCACTTTCCAGTTTTTCTGCCGCCGTCTCAAAGTCGGTACGGGCATCGGTGGTTTTGCCCAGCAACAGCGCAGCGGTACCGCGCTGCACGTACAACGTACCTGTTACTTCCGAAAGGGATACTTCCCAGACTGCATCGGCTGGAACCTGACTACCCATATTTATGCCGCTGGTATAGGTGCGCAGTGCTTCCTCTGTTCGATTGGCGGCCAGTAGATAGTTTCCCAGGGCCAGATAGCTCTTGGCTAATGTCCGGTGCCGTTCTGCTTCGCGGGTCTTGTCCACAAATGCCGTCTTCGTCGCCAAAATTTCGCTGGCCTGGCGGTATAGATCGGCAGCGCGGGCCGTATTTTGCTCAAAGTCGCCCCAAGTGATATAGCGGGCGGCCAATTCCAATTTGGTTCTTTCCAATTCCAAGCGATTTTTGGGGTTGCGGCGCACCAGCGTCAGCGTGTTGGCCAATGCGGATTCCAGGTATCGAATGCCTTGGACATTATTGTTGGTACGTCTGGCCCGCGACCAGTCCACCAGTATCTTCCAGCGCAGTTCGGATTCAGGGTCAAAAGGAATGGGAGCCGCTTGGGTGCCGGTGGCGCACATACGTCGGTCCAGAGCGGTCAGTTCACCAAACAATGCACACAAATAGCCGAGCTGCTCGGGGGTCAGCAGATCGTAGTCGAGCAGCTGGCGCACCTTTTTGGACAATGTGGCCATACCCAGCGAGACATCGCCCACCATGTGTTCCCCGTCCGCCTGCGCCAGCCAATTGACGAAAAGCCGGGTCGCCGTAGCCGGGTCGTTGTTGAGCAATGCGGCAAAAGCACCGGCCCGCATGGCCTCCACTGGGTTATCAAAATAGCGGTTCATGTCGGCCACCAACTGCGCCGATTTGGCCTTGTTGTTGCGCAGCAGCCACTTCCAACTGTAGTCCTCATAGAGAGCAAGCATCGTGCTGCGCTGAGTATTTCGGAAGTCCTGGTCGAGCCGCTTGTACAGATCAAAAGCACGTTGGCAATAGATGCCCACCTGTTCAATGTTGTTGCTGGCCAGGGCCTGCTTTTGGTAAAAATCGAAAAACGAGCGGATCAGTGGCCCATCGTCCGAGTTGGCTAAAGCCTCGAAATTGAGGTCATAACTTAGCATTGGCTCTAGATCGTACTGCAAGATCTGTTCTGGACTAAAAGCAGTCAATTGTTTATAGGCGGTCTGCGCCGTTGCCCGGATAGAGTCTGGATCCAATTGTCTTTCAAATAGGTTATTGCTGGAATCCAAATAATACAAGCGACGGCCAGTCGGCGAGAAGGCCATTTGCACGATCACGTTCGACCACACTTCGCCGATGTTTTTGAATTCAAAAGTGGCCTGTGCGTTTCGAGTATCCCAGAAAATGATGGTGCCATCATCGTAGCCCGCCGCCAGTGCCTGGCCATCGGGCTGAAAAGCCAACGAGTTGATGATCTTGTTGCTGAAAGCGCGGACACTGGCCCGCTCGTCGGCCAATTTATCCAGATCAAAGATCCGCACGGTCCGATTGTCCGAGAAAGCAATACGGTCGCCCAGGGGCGATACGGCGACCAATTCGATCGCATAGTCGTGCAACCGTACCGTGGGCAACGTAGCCGACGGGACGGCAAAATCCCATATTTTCACCACGTCTTGCTGCTCGATGGCGTACTCATTGTCGTTTTGCACCACTACGGCCAATCTGTTCTGATCGGGTAAAAAAGTCAGTGATTTGATCGCGGCGGAGAAAGCACGCTTGGCCTGTACCGTGCCATCGGGGAGGTGGCGCACCACCACCGAATCGGGGGTAGGGGCGTAGGCAACGTATGCCCCGGAGGGATCAAAAGCCACAGCAGCCATCCCACCAAGTTGCAGATTGGCTAACGGAAAAGCCCACTGTTCCCGGTAGTCAGGGCTGGCGATTATCAGAGAATCACTGGAAGTAGAATACGCCAGCCATTGGTCAGCGATCACGAGTGTGTTCGGGCTTTTCTGTGGGGTGTTGAGCGTCCACTCTACCTGACGCGATGCAGCATAGGATTCGATTTTTTCATCCGTCTCCAGGAACGTTCTTTGCCCATTCGGACTGAGCTGAACCGATGCCGATGGCCCGCCATAAGCAATAATAAATTCGCTTTGGCGGTCAGCCAAAGCCCATAATTTTACTACCCCGGCACTATTGGCGGCGGCGAACCACCGCCCGTCGGGCGAAAAGGCACCCTGTAAGCCATTAAAATAGTCGTCCGGTTGGGTAAAAGCCCCGTAATAAAAGATTCGGGAGCTGGGATCGAGTAGGTACAGCTTGTTGCCGCGCCCATCATCGCTCGGCAATGTTTCAGCCACCAAACTGGCATCGGAAGCAATGCCGATCAACTCATAAGTAAAATTGGTTTGCGCTGCCAATGCCTCGTACCGTCCTGGCGCGGTTGGTAGCTGATAAAAATTGGCCCCCTGCTCGGCCGTGACCAATACAGCGTCCCGTTTGGGAAAAAGCAGCACCTGCGGCCAAAAACCGCTACCGGAACTATCCGCCAGCGGGGCAAAACTTATTACCCGCGTACGTTGCCAAGGGGTGCCATCGCCTTTTTTTTGACAGATGACCACGCTATCGCGATAGCCGAGCCACAGCTGGTTTTGTTGCACCGCCAGTGACAAAGGCTTTTCTACTAATCCCGATGCGTATCGTACCGACACTGGCGGTTTTACGGCATTGGCGGCATTGCTTTTGCGTTGCTGCACCACATATTTCAGTCGCAAATCCAATTGCATGACCTGCTGTTCCTTGGCATCATAATAGTAAAAGGCATCGCTATCGGGAGAAAAAGCGAAAGCCCCATACTCGGCCACTTCCTGTCGAAACATTTCCCGGTCATTTTGCCAAAAGGCAAAGAACCCCAGGCCATAAAAGGCGACCGTACGGCCATTGGGCGATACCTGGAAATTGCGAAAGGCCGTGTCCACTATCATGGCTTTGTCCGGGCGTAGGGTCTGGGTATCCCAGGTACGGAACAGATGTTCGGAAGGAATCAGTTGGTAAAGTTTGGAGGTAGACCCCTGACCGGCAAACTGTAGCAATTTGGCGGCACTGCTTTCTTGGGGCAATTGATACCCCAACGGAACCCGCAGTGAGTCGTACCCCAATCCCAAGTTGGTTTGTTTTTGTGGGATGTAATACCAGGCATCGAAGGTGGCTTGCAGGCAGTCGGCATTCGGTTCGCCGGGTGGTGCAATGTATTGATTGGCGAAGTCTGCCAAGCGATAGGCTAGGCTGCGGTCAAAGTTTTTTAACAGGTCCTGGGCATCGTCGGCGCGGTTGGAAGCAATGGCCTGGCGGGCCTGGCGACGGGCGGCGGCCTCTTTGTCGAGCAGTTCCTGTTCGGCGGCATCGCGGCAGGCCCGGATGCGGAGGCTCATCTCTCGACGCCCTGCCTGGTCAGCATCGGCACAGCTCTTGGCAGCGCGGTAGAGGGCGGCGGCATCGTCCCAGCTACGTTCGCGAAAGGCTAAATCGGCTTCCTGCCGGGTGATTTGAAAACATTTTTCCCCCTTGAAATCCATGAACGCGCGGCTCATGGCGTGTTTTCGCCGCCCGATCGGCACCTGTTGCGCCATGACGGGCAGTATAAAGAAGAAAGCGAGGCAAATGCAGAGAAAGCGCATGGGTACAAAACGGCTACTTACAAAAAATCAACATCAATCGCATACGGATAAGTCATCAAGTATTCGAGTGCCTTTTCGATGGGAAATTCCTCAAAGACCACTGCGTACAGCATATCAGTGATCGGGACATGTAATTTGTATTGCCGGGCCAGCTGGTGGGCAATGCGCAGGGTACGCACCCCTTCGGCCAGTTCGGGCATGGAGTTGCGGATCTGCTGGGTGGTTTCGCCCTTGGCCAGCCGCACCCCAAAACTGTAGTTACGGCTATTGGGGCTGGTCGCCGTAGCCACCAGATCGCCGATGCCCGCCACGCCGATGAACGCATGGCTGGCGGCTCCCAACGACTTGCCAAAATAGACCATCTCGGCCATGCCCCGGGCAATGAGCAGCCCCTGAATATTGCGCCCCAGCCCCAGTCCGCCCAATACCCCAGACCCCAGGGCGACGATGTTTTTTAACGCCCCGGCCAGCTCTGCCCCCAATATATCGTACGACCCAAAGACGTGGAATTTTTGGCTGTTCAGGGCCAGTTGACCTGCCTGGATTACCTCGCGGAAGCGGCTGCCCACCAAGGTCGCGGCGGGTTGGCCAGCCATTATTTCAGCGGACAGATTCGGACCCGACAAACAACCTACGCGGACCACGCTGCTTTCTTCCCGCACCACTTCGCTCATGGTGCGCACATTGGCGCGGGAGAGTTGAATGCCCGGTTTTTCAAGATCGTCTTCCTCCAGGTCTTTCAAATCCAGTCCTTTCGTGCCGTGGATAATCAAATGATGGGGCCGCAGATGCGGTGCCAATGCCCGGATCATGCTTCTGAAGCTGTTAGACGGCACAATAGGCATGAGCAGAGTACATTGGTTCGCCAGCTCTTCCAGGTCGCTGGTGGCCGTCACGCGGGGCGAAATACGCACCTCCAAGTGGGTACGCGTCCGATTGATACTCTCTACTACTTCCGGCTTCCGGCTAAAGAGGAGTACGTCGGTGTTATAGGCCAGTAAATTGGCGATGGCAGTGCCAAAACTGCCGGCACCGATTACCCCGACTGGATTAAAAGGAGAAGCCATTGTTGTAATGATAAACTATGAACTATAAAGTATGATCTGTGAACTATGGCTGGTTTCATTTTATCTCCCCGTTGCTGCCAATGGTTTTGTTCCACATAGCCTTCCCATTGGTATCATAGACATTGATCTCCATTTGGCGATCCTTACGGGGACCACTGAAACGCAGCATCGAGAAATTGTGTACGTCCACCACGGTGCCGGGTACTCGCAGGTTGTTGGCCACTTTTTCCCCGGCACCCGTGAACGACCCGGCGGTGAGGGAAGAAGTGGTCAGGTCGTACACCCAATTGCCAGCCTTGTTTTTCAGCGCGCTCAATTCCGTAAAGTGCCGGTCGCCAGTCAGAAACACTACCCCTTTGATGTTATCTCGCTCAATGCGGGCAAGGATAGTATCGCGCTCGGCAGGATAGTAATGGAAACAGGTTTCGTCGCTATTGTTGGTGGTGACTACCTGACCGCCTATCGCCACCAGTTTGAATGGGGCCGTGCTGGAGGCCAGAGCCGCCAAAAACCACTCCAATTGTTCCTTGCCCATCAAGGTGCGGTTGGGGCAACTGGCGCATTTGTTGGGCGTACGGAAATAACGGTTGTCCAGCAAGAAAAAATCCATGTCGGCATACTGGAAACGGGTGGTACATCCCTTTTGATCGTGTATGCCAAAAGTCGGGTTGCCCCAGAATCTGCTGAACACATCCCAAGCCTCCGCCTTGTAGGTCCAAGTGCCATCCGCATCGTTCGGTCCGTAATCATGGTCATCCCAGATGGCATAGTGCGCTGTGGAGGCTAGCAAGGGTTGCAGTTCTGCCGTGGAGCGGGTGTGGGTATAACGGTGCAGCATCCCCGTGCGCGTGTTCCAGTCCGGCTCACGGTAGTAGGTGTTGTCGCCCAGCCATAACATCAGGTCCGGCTTTTGCTGATAGATACTCGCAAAAATCTGGTATTCGCTGCCGTAGGGCTTGCCGGGTCGGTCGTATTCCGGCTCGTTAATATAAGCACAACTGCCGGTGGCCACGGAAAAAGCAGGGGGATCGGTCCGGTACTGCCAAAGCGGTTGGGTCTTGAAGGTCGCTGGGTACGGCAGCGTTACCGCGATCCCATTGAGCTCGACGTGGTAAGCATAGCTTTTCCCAGGTTGAACTTGGTCCGCGATGAGCTTGGCGGTAAAGCCATTTTCGCTGCTGGTGCGCAGGGAGGAAGTACTATGTAGATCGGTGGGCTTTTCCACGTCCCAGTAAACAATTTTTGCCGTGGCTGGCCCTTTGGTTTGTACCCAGAGCAGCACCTCAAACATATCCACGTAGCCCAGCATGGGACCACTTTGCAGCACTGCCTTGCCGGTAATGATGGCACCCTCGCTAGGTGTTTTCATCTGTTGGGCAGATCGACATCTGGCACAGCAAAAGCTTAGGGTGAGGAGCAGCAAAAACCAGTTTTTCATCGTTGTAGGTAAAAAAAGTAGTTAGCGGCGAAGGTAAGACAAAGGGGGATGCAGTTGGCTGGACAATTTATCCCGCAGACACAAAATTTCGTGGTTCCGCCCAACCTTCTCGCTGTCTGACGCGTTTGTATGCTTAAAAATAAAATTCTACGCATCCCTTGCTTTTGCCAACAAAAAAACTTTACTTTGATCCATAAAATTAAAAATAGGAGGTTTGTCATGAGTACAAGTTCCACTTTTCTAATAGCATTGCTGGCCGCCGCTACGCCCCTTTCCGCCCAGACCGCAGCCAAGACTTTTAATAAAACTTTCAATACCGATGGACAGAGTGCCATTACGCTCGATCTACCCGGTACAATAGACCTGAAGGTTTGGGATAATTCCACCATCCGTATTGAGATCAGTGTCAGTCTCCCATCCGGGAACAACGCTATGCTCAATGAATTGGCCACGGTGGGTCGCTACAACTTGATCTCGAAGTCTACCCTGAATCAACTGCTCATCACGGCCCCCAATATGGTCAAACAGGTACGGGTGAAAGGCGAGACCATCAGGGAAACGCTCACTTTTGTGGTTTTTGTACCCAAGGACCTCAAAGTCGAAATGCACAATACCGAAGCCTTGGCGGATGTAAAGAAAGAGTAGCCAAGGGCCTTTTCAAAGCAATTGATAAAAGTATTAAGTCGAGAACTTTTTTGCTCATTGGTTAGCGATTGCCGTCTTTTGCCATACGATCTACACTTACGTTGGCAACCTTTATGAATACCGTTCTATAGCCTGCCCAAGTCGTACGCCCATCCAAGGTGTCGGCTTGGGCAATGTTTTTTTCGGCTATGCTGCTGGTATTGACCACTTGGCAGTATTTTGCGGCAACACCAACTTACAATGGTTCGTAAAGAAATCGGGTATCCGATTTGATTTGATAGGAATAAAGAAGGGCAAAAGTTTAGGTTTGTGGTGCGAACTACAAACAACTTCTG
>JAYUXG010000309.1:0-4173 GCA_043753125.1 Saprospirales bacterium
ACCGGCGCAAACAATTTTCCAGGTCTGCGCAGGTATCCAGTATGATGTGCTGCTCGGCGTGCAGTTCATAATAACTCCGCAGCAAAAGGGATTTGGACCGCAGGATGTCTAAATGAACTTCAAATTCAATCGGTTCGAGTAGGGAAAGGACTTCCCGGAATTTGTCCGTTTCAAAGGCTAAGATAGCCTTGGCCAATGGGATGGCTTTTTGGCGGTCGCTTTCCAGCAAAATGTGGCTGTAATCCCGGATTAACCCGGACGCCCAGGCAAAGTCTTTGGTCAGGCAAGCCACGGTCACCATGTTGCCGAAAGCGGAGGAAGGCAGATACCCGTCCCGGGAAAAAATGCCGTAGGCAAGACCGATCTTGTTCAGACGATGCATCCTTTCATAATGGATCGCTTCCTGGCTATGGCGGCTTTGATCAGCGATAAAATTATACGCGTATCGAATAATTCCATCTATCTCTGTAGGATCGATGTGCTGTCCGTGTTGTTTCAGCAGGGACTCCAGCCGGACAAAATGCACCTCTTCCCCGGAATCTGTCAGCCGCCATAAAGATTGATAGAGATCTTTTAAAACGGACAGACCGGCCTGCTGAAAATCAGTCGCCTCCTTTATCTGGTGGTTAGGCATCTGGTCGGTGGCTCTTTTTACCAGGCTCATTTCACAGGCCATTTTCAGGCGGATGATCTCCCAGCAGTCGGTCATGGTCTCCGTACACTGCTGAATGGTTTTGGCATGGATCAAAGGTCTATCCCAGGAAAGGTGTTCCCGGTGAAAATAACTAGCCATCCAGTTGGGGAAAGCGTGAGCCGGGGTTTGGAAGGGGGAATTGCGCGTTTGCTGGTAGAACGCTGCCGCTTTCCTGGAAAACTCGGCCGTCATCCCCCGTTCCTGCAAAATGCTGAGCCAGATCATTTGTTGGAGCGGGTGGTCTTGTTGCACTTTGGAAACGATCAGGAAATCTTCTAACCACTTGGACAGGGCCGACGCGATATTCCGCATTCTTTTCTCCGCACGGTTATCTTGATCGAAATCCTTTTTGAAAACTTTTTGATAGGCATATTCTAACCCGATCTTTTCCTTCGGTTCAAAATCCGGGTAAAACCTGATCAGGTACTCAAAAACCCGCAGGGCGATTTTCTCCCGCGCATGGTGGTGCCGGAGGTACTTGTGAAAGTCCTCCAACTCCTGCCCGGTTAACTTTTTTAGCAGGGAAAGAAATTTAAGTTTTTGCATAAGCCCGATTTTTTCGGGGAAAATTAACTATTCCTACTGAATTCAGCTGCATAGTGGAAACTCCCATTCATCAATGGAAATGCGGGCTTATCTGTCCAAAAATGAGGGCATTTCCATAAAAAAGGCCTTAAAACGCAGGCAAAATGAATGATTTCCAGGTACCCTTCCCGCCCCTACTGCAAGGAAAAGGCTTACAGGAACCCGCTAAAAACTCCGGGAAAAAAGGGGGAACCGTATTTTTTTCGCCAGGCTTCCTCCTTCGATCATTGCGCCGGCTTACACAGGCGGAAGGCCCGCGTTATCCACCCCTTCAAAAGCGTTCACTCCACTCTTATCACCCATGCAGGAGCCAAGAAAATATATCGTAGATAAGTTCCAGCAGCACCTTCGCCACAGCTTTGAAGTATTCTGCCAGCGGCATGGCATAAAAAAAACGGGTGATCATTTCATCACCTTCCTGATCGACCAGAACCTGATCTCTACGCCGCACCTGCAACGGTTTACGGTTTGTAAGGAATTTGAAAAAATGTGTGTGGAAAAGGGCTATACCAAGTCCATCATGGTGGATACGCTGGCCAACCGGTTCAGCCTATCGGAAAGAACGGTATGGGCGATGTTAAAGCATACCAAGTCGAGTAATAAACTATCTGAAATATGATCCCAAAAAATTGTTTTTGAAATGGTAAATTCCAAGATGGAATGGCGGATAAGTACTGATTTGTGTCTTATCCCGCAATCCAGGTTTTGATTAGTCGCTGGTCGTGGCTACACAATAGTGCTTCACGAATTAAAAATATAAATGAATATCAAGATGAAAACAATACTCACTATCGCATTCTTCGCGTTTCTCGGATTGGGCAACAAAATAAACGCTCAAGCCTCTCATTTTATTTGGGCGAAACAACTGGGGGGGGAGGACAATGATTCTGGCAACTTCGTTGTAGTTGATACAACTGGAAATGTATTCACTATAGGAAGTTTTAGTGGTATAACTGATTTAGATACTGGTCCAGGCTATTATACCCTCTTTTCTGCCGGATATCAAGACATATTTATCTCCAAATTGGATGCGTATGGTAACTTCATATGGGCTAAACAAATAGGAGGGGCTTATTCTGACAATGCCATAGCTATGGTCCTGGACGCAAATGGAAATATTTACATAACCGGATATTTTTCAGGCACTGCTGACTTTGACCCAAGTCCAGGCACTTTTAATTTAACCTCATCTGGTAATTTTGATGGTTTTGTTTTGAAGCTCAATTCTTTAGGCGGGTTTGTTTGGGCAAAACAATTCGCTGGTACTATGGATGTGAGTCCTTCCTATATCGCGGTAAACGCTATTGGAAATGTTTCTATCACGGGCTCTTTTACCGGCAAGGTCGATTTTGACCCTGGCCCTGTAACTTATAATTTGACAGCTAATTACCGCGATTGTTTTATCACTACGCTAAATGCTTCTGGAAATTTTATTTGGGCAAAGCAAATATTGGGGAATGGCCAAGTCTATGGTAATTCAATCACTGTTGATGGTGTGGGAAATCTTTACACAACAGGGTCCTTTTCTAATACAGCTGATTTTGATCCAGGACCAGGAGTCAATAACCTTACTACTTCAGGTTCTGGGGATGCTTTTCTTTTAAAGATTAGCTCCTCGGGGGATTTTCTTTTTGTAAAACAATTAGCCCGCCAGGGGAACTTTAGTATTGGCAGCTCACTTGTGGTAGATGGCAATGGAAATATTTATACAACGGGATATTTTGGTGGCATAGCCGATTTTGATCCTGGCCCTGCTTCCTATTACGTAGATGCTGATGGTTATGCAGCTGCTTTTGTTTCTAAGTTAGATGGTTCCGGAAATTTTCTTTGGGCAAAGCAATTTGCCGGAAGTGGTTATGGTGGAGGTAAAGCTAATTCCATCGCCTTAGATGGTAGTGGAAATGTTTACACCACAGGACGCTTTCACCTTACTGCAGACTTTGACCCCGCACCCGCCACTACTTATTACCTCACCGCCGGCACTGTCAGTGGCCAGGTTTATGATGATGTTTTTATTTCTAAATTGGACGCTTCTGGAAATTTCATTTGGGCTGGACAATTAGGTGGATACGGCGATGAAGCAGGCTCCTCCTTATTTATAGATACCAGGGGAAATATATACGTAACAGGAAGTTTCTATGCTACCGTTGACTTTGACCCGGGCAATGGCATATACAATTTAACGCCTCTCTATCTTCCTACTGGTAATGCCTATTACGATGCTTTTGTTGTAAAGCTTTGCCAGTTGTCAACTCCAGCAGTTGCAATTATCGGTTCTTTAACACTTTGTCAAGGAGATTCAACAGTACTCACGGCAAGTTCAGCAAATTCCTATTTATGGAGTACTGGAGCAGCTACTCAAAGGATCACTGTTAAATCTTCCGGAAATTATTCGGTTACAGTCACTAACTATAGTGGGTGTACTGCGGCTTCAACCGTTACGACAGTTATAGTTAGCTCTTCGCCGACAGTAAGCATTTCACCTGCTTCGGTAACTATCAACTGTTTCGCTCCTTCGGTGACCCTCACCGCCTCTGGCGGCGGGACTTATTTATGGAGCAATGGTTTGGGAACAAACCCTACTGTTACTGTAACGCCTGATTTCACTACGACCTACACCGTTACCGTTACAACAACAACCGGTTGCACTGACACTCAAAGCGTCACCGTCACAGTGGACAATGCGTCGCCGACCGCAAGCATTACACCCACTTCGGCAACTATTACCTGCGCCACTCCTTCGGCGACCCTCACGGCTTCCGGTGGCGGGACTTATTTATGGAGTAATGGTTTGGAAACAAACCCTACTGTTACGGTAACGCCCGCTTCCACTATGACTTACACCGTTACCGTCACGGCGACAAACGGCTGCACTGATACCGAAAGCGTCACCG
>JAYUXG010000310.1:0-4169 GCA_043753125.1 Saprospirales bacterium
AAACTCCTATTCAAATTGTACGCCGCCCCGATGCTGCCCGACACACCCGCATAATTACTTTGGAAAGCCGCAAATTTTACGTCGTCAGTCGGCTGCTTGGTCAATTCCCCATTTGGGTCGAGGTACAGCGGTTGGGTACCCACATGGCGGTGGTCGTAACGCAGGCCACCGCTGAGGTGAAGTCGGCCAAATTTTCGCTCGGCCACCGCGTAGCCGCCCACGTCGAACAGGTTATAGGCTGGCACCAAGGCTTCCAGGCCCCGGTTACGATTCGTTTGGGCCATGCCGTTTACGCCCAGCGTGGTGCGCCAGCCCCCATTTTCCGGCAGAAAAATCTTTACGTCGTAGTTCCAGGTGTTCAGCAGAAAATACAAATTCGAGGCTTGCGGATTCAGCGGGTCGCCGTATTCCTTCCGCGTATTCTGTTGAAAACCAAGCGAAAAGGACAAATTGGTTTTTCCAAAAAACAAACTCGTCGTGTTGGATACCCGAGAATGGCCAATTGCCTGCTGCGGCACGTGCAGCCCATAGCCCCGTAGATCGGCTTTGGTGGCCGATTGTTCTTCCACCGTTGTGTCACCGACGTTGACCAATTTGATAAAATTTCCCGAGGCGTCACGGTCGCCTTCTACTAAGCCCAGCTGCTGCTGGAAAGTGCTGAAATAGACGTGTGAAAAGCCCCAGCGTTTGTTCCAGCCAAAGTAGCCGTTCAGGTCGCGCTCGTGAAAGCCCGAATTCCAGACCCGCCCGTCGTAGCGGTTTTGGTAGTTGCCCACTTCCTTGAGACTGCCGCGCACTAACCAATTGAAGCCGCCCAGATTGCCGGCATTGGCCAGCGAAGCACCCAGCAGATTGTTATTATTTTGGTAGTTGAGCGTGGCATTGGAACGTACATGGCCTTCGGGCAAAGGGTTGGGAGTCAGGAAGTTGACTACGCCAGCGATGGCATCCGACCCATAAATGAGGCTCCCGGGGCCTTTGAGTATCTCCACCCGATCCACCGAATATTCATCAATTTCGATGCCGTGTTCATCGCCCCATTGCTGGCCTTCCTGCCGCAGGCCATTGTACAGCGTGATGATGCGGTTGTAGCCCAGCCCCCGGATGACCGGCTTGGAAATGCCCGCCCCCGTCGTAATCTGGGACAATCCGGGTTTTTTGGCCATTGCGTCAATCAGATTGGTCGAGTTGACTTTCGTGAGGGCCAGGTTGTCGATGACTGCCACCGGGACCGGATGTTCGCGCAGTTCGGTGGCGTGGGTGGTACCAGTGACCACCACTTGATTCAGTTCGGTCACCGCTTCCTCCAACTGAAAGTCGAGCCGCGTATCGTCCTGCACCTGCACCCGCTGGGTTTTGGTCTGGTAGCTGGCGTAGCGTATTTCCACGAGGAACTTGCCCGCTGGCAGGTTCTTGAATTGATAATGACCGTCCACATCGGCCAGCACACCTTGCTTTAGGTCGGACAAATAAAGGCTCACCTGCGGCAGGGCTTCGCCGGTGACTTGGTCAGTAATGGTGCCGTGGAGGACGTTTTGGGCAAAAATTGGCGTAGCCAAGAGCAGCAAGGCCCAGAGCATATATGATTGCATAGTCGAATCTACTTGAATGTAAAAGGAGAAGGGATTGCAGCTGGCTTATCACCATACGGGAAGAGCCTGTAGCCGACTGCCTACAGGAGAAAAATTTGGAGGAAAAGGATAGAGACCCTAAGAGACTGTTTTAAAGCCCCGGATGGAGGAGGAAAGTGCTGAATTTTGGCGATAGATAAAGGCTTATTCTTAGTGCATAGCCGAGCCTATTCGCTAAAAATAAAGTGAAATATAGCGGCAAAAGGCAGTGCTTTCAGCCCATCAAGGGGTTTTAAAACAGCCTCTAAACAGCTGGCGGGCCGCGTGAAGGAGCGGAGCCGCTGACCAGCCGAGCGCAAGGCGATTGATAAAGCGGGGAAGTTTTTGCCACTGGCTTCTCCGTAGGCGACAATAACATCGCCACCAGGGAAGATAGCACCGGCGTACCGAGTGCCAAGGCGCAAAACGAACAATCATCGCCTACATAGCGCGTGTCGTGGATATGCGCTGCCGCAGCATCGCGCCCTACCGTGCAAACGGGCCGGTCGTGGTGATCGGCATGGTAGAAAAACACGTGCAATGTACTCGCCGACCATGCGGTCAGGAAAAGCAGGGCCAGCAAGCCCGTTGCCCAGCGACGATATGACAGTGTGTCTTGCAAGTGCAGGTTTGAACGGAACAAAGATAACTGCTTTGCCTTTTTGGGACAAATTTAAAAAACAAAGCCCGGATCGCGTTGATCCGGGCTTCCGGCCAGGTTGGCCGATGATTAGCGCAACAGCGTTGCGTTCTGGTACTCACCGTCTTGGCAACAAATAGGGGGAGGGAAATCTATTCCGTCCAAATCTTTGAAGAACAGGATGTTTTGAGAAAATATGGTGAATTAATTTATGACAGATCTTCGCGAGGGGAGAACCTTTCCTGCTTGTACTCCGACCGGTGGGACGCAGTGCGCTCCTTGTGCCGGGTGAGTTGGCGTTTGAGGGCATCCGTAGAAGCCGTAATAGCCGCCTCGAAGGTCTTTCCGCTCCTTTTGTCGACCATCCAGCCGCCGGGGACGTGGATTTTGACCTCGGCTATTTTTTCGTACACTTGGCTGCCAGTGTCTTGAAGTTTGAGGTGGACTTCCGCTTCTACCGCCCGGTCGAAATAACGGTTCAGGCGGCCAAGTTTTTGTTCCACATATTCCAACAGTTTCGCGTCGGCGTGAAAGTGGACGGAATTTACACTAATGTTCATCATAGGCACTTTGCATTGTTTGGTTAAAAGATAAAAGCTACTCATGGTACGACCGAGGTAGGCCGTTTATTTTTTCCAAAGACAATTTTATGAACTTCTGCCGAGATAAACAACTGTTTGCGATAAAAATTTTTTAATATTCGACGAATGACCCGTTTACTCTTGGTCGAGCAAGCCCAATCAAAATACTTAACGTTAAATATTTATTTTGTCAAAATTAAATTTTGTTGAAAATTCTATATTTTCCGGTTGAAATAAACTACAAGGTAGACAGGCGACACAAAAGCACCCTTCTTAGGCAGGAAAAATTTGGCTTTTCGACATATCGCCACCCATTCTAGTCAAATTATACTAAGACGCTTGGCCAGTCCTGACTATTCGAAGAGGGCAACTGCGTTCTTGAAGTAGTCTTTTCTAGGCAATAACAATCTGTCCTCTACCGCGTAACGATCAATTTCTGATACACCGATTCGCCATTCGCCGTCATCTTGAAAAAATAAGTGCTGGCAGGCAGGTCATTGATGGAAATGGGCAAGGTTTGCAGGGCCGCTTCAAGGGGGCAGCAAGCACTTCATTCATTTGTACGTCGCTATGTTCGAGTGGATGCACAACTGGAAGAAAATATCGCCCGCATTTATGCAGGCAATAGTATTCAGGAACATGAGCCAAGGAGTTAGGGGAGAAATAGTGCGAAGGCTAGGTACATTGTAATCCGAATTCTTATCAACTCCTACACAGCCTCAGCTCCTCAACAGTCCATTCAAACCGTCCGAATTCGCGTCAAAAACGCTTCCCGCAGTGACTTGCTCAACGGCAACGTTTTTTGACCGATCAGCACCGTGCTTTCATCCACCTCATCCACCTGCGCGAGGTTGACGATATAGGAGCGATGGATGCGTTGGAAAGAAGCGCGCGGCAATTCTTCTTCCAGGGTTTTCATGGGCATGGTCAGCAGGTATTCTTTGGTTTTGGTGAAGATGCGGCAGTAGTTCCGCTCCGCCTCGATGTAGAGAATGGCCTCGAACAGGATTTTCACCATTCTATCCTTGCTCCGTACAAAAATGCGGTCGCTCAGAATGTATTGAGTGAATACATCGGGAGGAAGTGCTGGTTGCTCCGTGGAAGATGGGTTCGCCATCAAGCTGATGGTCAATTCCAAGGCCCGTTGCAAGTCCAGTTTTTTGAAAGGTTTGGCGAGAAAAGCGTAGGGTTTTGTCGCTTTGGCCCGCTGGAACGTGGCATCATCGGAGTTGGCTGTAAGAAAGATCACGGGAATATGATGGTCTTTTTGCAGTACTTGGGCCAGCGCGATGCCGTCCAGGCTGCCTTTCAACTGAATATCGAGCAAGGCTATGTCCG
>JAYUXG010000311.1:0-1585 GCA_043753125.1 Saprospirales bacterium
GTTCTTATCTGATTGGCTTGGACGAATTTAGCCCTTATGCTTCACAACCCGGTACCCGAGATCGTCTCCATCAAAATTTTAGCCTTGGACTACAATACAAATTCCGACTTTAGATTCAGAAGGTATAGTTACCCATACAGTTCATAATGCACCTGCGAGCGATCATAACCCATTTGCAGTAGCAAAGTAGCCACCCCTTCATCAATCATATTTGTCCATCCGCAGAGATAAAAATGCACGTCCGGACGTACCGTACGATATTCCGACGCATAAATGGGATGGACGTAGCCCTGATAACCGCCCCAATCCGGCTGACGGGAGAGGGTCACGTCATAGCGAAAATCCGGTAGCGTTTTCGTAAGCGCCTCGAACTCCTCGCGGTAGAGAATACCGTTTTCTTCCCGCGTACCAAAAATAAGGTGTAGGTTTCGGTGCACCCTGGCATGACGGGAAAGGTCCAGCAGCATACTGCGAAACGGCGCTACCCCGGTACCGGTGCAGATAAAAACCAGGTCACGGTCAATGCGTTCCGGCAATACAAACCCGCCGTCCGGCCCTTTGAAACGCAGGCTGGAACCGATGTCGATCTGCTCGAACAAATAGCGGCTGCCTTCGCCGGAAGGAGAACGTACCACACATAATTCAAGCTGATTTGTATCATCGGGCGCGTTGGCCAGGGAGTAGCTGCGCCAGCGTTGGAGGCGTTTATCACCAATGGGCAAATCCAGGGTGATGAATTGACCGGCTTGAAAATCAAACTGTTGCACCGCCGGAACTTCCACCAAGAAGCGGTGCACGTTGGGTGCAAGCAGGTCTATTTTTTTGACAATACCGTCGTACCAGAGGGTCGGCATGAGTAAAGGCGGGTTCAGCCGCCGATTGAGTAACGAGTTGATCAATACTTAATGGGAAAGCCCCGTCATATCCCGATAAGGAACAAACACCCGGAAGCCTTTTTCGTTGAAATAAGCCCGTGTTTCATCCGCTGGGTGCTGGCTGGTCACCAGCACAAAATCGCCGCCCCACGCGCCCAGACTTTTTATTTCCCCCCAGAAGTCGTTGAAAAACAGCGTTTTGGCACGTGGTAAATCTAATACTTCGCTTACCAAATGTTCATGTTCCACCAGCCCGTTTTCGAATTCGGCCAAGGAGGTAGCCATCGTACATTGGCGCGTCAGGGCGGATATTTTTTCAAGATAAGTAAATTTTAGGGTTTGGGCGCGGTAGCGTTCGATGCCCCTGCGGCTGTTTTGCTTTTTATCCAAATAGACAAAGTACAGTTGATCGGCGAAAACAGGCTGAAAATCAATTGGTTGTACGGTTGGAACGCTATTTTTCAACCGGTACCAGATTGGCCCATCGGCGTAGGCGCAAGCCAAATCGTATCCCGAACCGCCCATCGTGGCGAACAATACCGTATAGGGATTTACGTCTGCCCAACGGCCCAAAGCGGCCAAGAGCGTACTGCTGGTGCCCAGTCCCCATGCTCTGGGGAAATCATTCTGGGTAGTCGCCTGCCAGCCTTGTTTACCGGATAGAAAAGTGGGATTTTGCCGTTGGCAGGCCGCAAGAATAAGAGCCAACG
>JAYUXG010000312.1:0-1585 GCA_043753125.1 Saprospirales bacterium
ACGCGGTTATCATTCGTCGGATGCTTTCGAGGGCTTCAAAATCGGAAAGGAAAAAATGACCAAAATAGCCCTGTCATTCGATGAACTTGAAGCCATGTATCGGCTCGATCTATCCAGTAACCAGCGTTTGGAACGGGTACGGGATTTATTTTTGATCGGGGCTTATTCCGGGTTGCGCTTTTCTGATTTCAGCCGTTTAAGCCCGGAACACGTGGTGGCCGTTGAGGGGGAAAAGATGCTTTCGATCACTACCCATAAGACGGGTGAAGGGGTTTTTAGTCCGCTTTTTCCGATCCTGGAAATGCTGCTCACCAAGTACGATTTCACCGTGCCGAAGATTTCCGGGCAAAAGATGAATGACTATCTAAAAGAGTTGGGGCAAGTGGCGGGCATGGACGAACGTATTTTCGTCACCAATACCGCCGGGGGCAAACGCCGGGAACACGAAATGGCCCGTTGGGAGAAATTGACCACCCACGTAGCCCGCCGATCTTTCGCTACCAACTTCTACCGGGCCGGGCTGCCCGCTTTCCAAATTATGAAGATTACCGGCCACAAAACGGAACAGGCATTCCGCCAATATATCTGCATTGATGCAAAAATGGCGGCAATGGATTTTGCCAAAGATGCTGCCCGGATAATGAAAAGCCCGCATTTGAAAGTGGCGGGGTAAATCTTCTTGCATCACATGACTGCACTTTCTAAATTTTTCTGACTATGCACCCTTTCTATATTGAAGAACCAGACCCGCTTGACCGCATTAGAGCAGAAGTGCTTAAACTATGTATGCGGGCAGAAGTGCTGGAACAACGGGCAGCCGCCTTGCCACCTGGCCCCGAACGTGACGCCGTTGTAAATAGTCAGATTGAAAATATTAAAAAAGCACTTCTCATCCTGGATCAATACCCCGAAACGCCTACCTAAACCAATTGAACAGAAATAAAAAAACCCGCGCTCGCCTCGACAGCATAAACGCGGGAATCGTTCACAACAAACAATTTTTAAAAAATGGGAAACCCATTTCAGGGCAAATTTAAAGCATTTGCCACCGAATTAAGCGCAAAGAATGCGCAAGATCACGCCGCCGTCACCGCGACCCATTCCGGCGAAGTATTCCGAGACAAACCTTTCTCCGAAGAGTACCGCACCTTGTACGGTGTGGCCAAGGCTGGCCAGCTGGTCGCGCAAGTCGTCACCTTTTGCACGACTGCTGCTTTGGGGGTTTTCGCCCTTGGTCACATTATCCCGCTTTGGTTTGGTATTTATTTGGCCGTCCCCCTGGGGATTATTTTTGCTTTTGGGGTTGAAAGGGTGAAGCGCACCACATTGGCCATTGCTTCAAAGCACCTGCTGAAATACAAGACGTTCGGCTTTGTCGGTATAGTCGCTGCCCTGACTTTGGGCGTTTCGATTGCCGCCGCTTTATATGGAGCAAAGGAACTGCCAAACGTTGTCTATCCTACCCCTGAACGCACCACCGACCCCACCGCCGCCACTGCTTTAGCCGCCGACATAGAGCGAGTGCAAGCGGACATAAAACGGTTGGAAAACGGTAAAAAAACGGCAAAGAACTGGACAGCGGAGA
>JAYUXG010000313.1:0-4157 GCA_043753125.1 Saprospirales bacterium
GGCCAGAGTGCCGTGTTCTATGAAGGCGACGACGTGGTGGGCGGGGGCATTATTCAGGGAAGTTTTTTTGGGTGAAATTGAAAGTTTCCTGTTTGCAGATTGAACGTTGAAAGTTCAATCTGCAAATGATTTTGATAGACAGAACATTAGCCTATAAGTTGTCCCAGGCCTTCATTTGCTCCAATGCGTATAGAAAGATGGATATCGGAAAACCTAGAAAGCACTAATCGAATAAATTCCATATCGATAGCGTTTTTTCAAAAAACGCCGCCATGTCGAAAACCTTCTGCCACTTTCTATTTCTGCTTCCTTCCTTGTTGGCGGGCTAAAACCTGGTCCTCAATCCCGGTTTCGAGCAACTTCAACCGAATGCCGTGGTGGTCGCCTGCCAGTTCATGCAGTACTCCAGATTTTTCCATTGTCCCAGAAGCCGAGTCTGCGCTGAATAAGCCCATTGACTTGGAAACCCAACTTTTGACCGAACGCAAGTACACTTTTAGCGCGGGCGTGTTGTTCGATTCGGGCGAAGCAACCTTGCGCCCGGCAGCCCTGCCGGAACTGGAAAAACTGGTCGATTTCCTGCAAAAACATCCCAAAACCCGCTTGGGTATTGCTGGCCATACTGACAACGCAGGCACCGATGCCGACAACCTCCACCTTTCTGAGCGACGCGCCCAAGCGGTGTACGACTTTTTATTGGCCAAAAATATTCCGGATACCCGTATCCAGTGGAAAGGCTTTGGCGAAGTAAGGGCCGTAGCCGACAACGCTACCGAAACCGGGCACCAGCAAAATCGAAGAGTGGAGTGTGTGGTGCTATAGCCGGGGCAAGGGAGGAGGGCGGTAGGCGGCAACCTTTATCAAGACAAGCGGCGCAACCGCCGATATTTCCAATAGGTCTCCAGGGCAGACAGCCGACAGATCGTGTACCCCAAACGACCATCCAAAATCCCACCCTTTAGCACATAATTGCGCAGAAACTTAAGCACCGGACTAAAAAACACGTTCAGCCAAGTGGCCTTTTTGCCCTGTTGGTGCATGGCTTCAGCGGCGATGGCGGCGTATTTGTTGGCCCGCTCGAGGTGTTCCTGTACGGTGTAGTAGCTATAGTGCAGCAGATCGCCGGGGAGGTGCGCCGTCAGGCTGCCCACCGCCAGTTCCACCTTATCGTGCGGATTGGTGCCGCCCCATTTTCCTGTTTCTTTACGCCAGAGCCTTAGTTTCTGATCGGGGTACCAACCGGAGTGGTGAATCCATTGACCACAGTAATTGGTCAGGCGCTTCATGGTGTAACCGTCGTACTGCCAGGTTTTTTTGGTCGCCAGAATAGATTTTTTCAGCTCCGTGTCCAACGCTTCGTCCGCATCCAGTGCCAGCACGTATGGAAAACGAGCCTGTTGGAGCGCATAGTTTTTCTGCTCAATATGGCCCTCAAAAGGGTGTTGCATAAAACGCACGCCCGGATGCTGGCGACAGATGGCCTCCGTCTGGTCGGTGGAAAAGGAGTCCACGACCACCACCTCGTCAGCGACCCCGATCAGCGAATCAAGGCAACGCCCGATGTTTTTTTCTTCGTTGTAGGTGATGATGACGGCGGACAGTTGAATCATAGCTACATTACTGGCCCAGCAGTATCGGCGCATTCTTGCCGTTCATAAAAATCACTTTTGCATTTGGCGAGATAGCGATCTCCCGCTGGGCTTTGATCTGCTCGTACTGGATCAGCTTATCGGTCAGTGTGGAGGTCAGGATGCGCTGGTAGTCGGAAATACCCTGGGCTTCCACTCGTTTGCGGTCGGCTTCCTGGCGTTCCTTGTCCAGCACAAATTTCATCTTTTGAGCATCCTGCTCCGCATTGATCTTTGACTCAATACTCAGTTTTACCGATTCAGGCAATTGAATGTTGCGGATTAGCAGGTTTTCCAACACCAAGCCGCGCTCACTAAATTCTTTTTCAATGGTCTGAAAAATTTTAACCTGAAACTCTTCCCGCTTGGTGGAATATAGTGCGACGGCATCGTAAAATACCGCATTGTCCCGGATTTTGGTGCGGGAAATTGGCCGCACAATTTTGTCCAGAATGCTCGTACCGATGTTGCGCAGGATGTCCGGTGTTTTTTCCGGGATGATATGGTACAGCACCGACAAATCAATGATGACTTCCAATCCGTCGGCGGTCAACACCCGGATAGCATCGTCCCCTATTTTATCCCCTTCATCATGTACAGCGGACATAGTGTAGTTCTGGGTTTTTACGTCGAAGCGTTCGACATCTACCAGCGGATTGACGAAGTTGAGGCCCTCGGTCAGTGCGCCAGTCTGTATTTTCCCAAACAATTTTTGCACCCCGACTTCGCCGGGTTGGATTTGCACAAAACAGGCCGACAACAAGCCCATTGCGATTAGTCCAATGCCGAGTAAGCGGCCACCTTTGCCCAAAGAAGTAAGGGCGGGATTGAGTTTAGCAACAGAGGCGGTCACCACCAAAATGACGAGGCCCAGGAAAAGAAGGAACATACAGGGAGAAGGTTTGAATGAACGGAGAAAACTGCCTCCAATGTGGCCATCAGCTAGGCTGCGACCGTGGTTATTTTCGAGCAATATACGCCGAAACTCGGCCAAACCCCGCGAATTGCTGTTTAGTCAACATGAGCGTTCCTTCTTCTCCTTTTCTAACCGCTGAGTGGCGCAAACTTATCATGGCCAACTATGTGGTAGCACCGGCCCTACTGGAGCCACACCTGCCTTACGGCACCGAACTGGACACTTGGGAAGGGGAGTGCTACGTCAGCCTGGTTGGCTTTATGTTCGTGAAAACCAAGGTGCTGGGCGTACCTTTTCCATGGCACCGCGATTTTGAAGAAGTCAACCTACGGTTTTACGTCCGGCGGTTTGATGGGCAGGCCTGGCGACGCGGGGCGGTTTTTCTGAGTGAGATCGTGCCAAAACCCGCCATCGTTTGGGTGGCCAATTCCATTTACGGGGAAAGCTATGCCACTTGCCGGATGCGCCACCGTTGGCAAGTGGGGGCGGAACGCCTGACGGTCGAGTACGATTGGAAAAACTACGGCGGCGGCCAGTGGAACCGTATGGCCGTGCAAGCCAAGCCACAGCCCGAAGCCTTAGAAGTGGGCAGTGCCGCTGAGTTCATCACCGAGCATTATTGGGGCTACGCCAAAAGAGGGCCGCGCCGTACCTTTGAGTACGCCGTGGAGCATCCGCGCTGGGCGGTGTACGAGGTGCTGGAGCACGAAATCCGCTGCGATGTGGCGCGGTTTTATGGGACTGAGTTTTTGGAGGCCTTGTCCGGACCGCCCGCTTCGATTTTTATGGCCGAGGGGTCGGAGGTGGTGGTGCGGCAGAAAGTGGTGATTGGATAAGCATCTAATTTTCAGTCAAACCGGGAATGGCTTCAAAAAAATGTTTAAAAGATTTGCATTTACCGCTCTCCAAAAGTTGTTGGTAATCAGTTTTTTGTAAACCACTTACTAGTCCTTCAATATCTCCCTCTTTTTTCTTATAGGTACGTCTGACTAACTCAAAAATCTGTTCTACGCAGTTTGCTGGATGAAAAAATGTCGTTTCAGGGTCTGTAACATCCAAATCGAAGCCCAAGTTTTCTTGGATAAAATTTGTTGTCAATCGCACGTCTATGCTTTCAAACGCTTGCGGTAGAGCCAGCATCCAAGCTTCTGTTTCCATAATGGCAAACCTAAAAAATATTTTTTCGGGCTGGGTAGCAGCTTTGATTTGCTCCATATATCCGGTGATGAATTGCTCGGAGATTGTCGGGACAATTTCCCGACTAGTTGCCATAGCTCGGTATTCTTCCGAAAACATATCGCGCAGACCGATGACGCGATAAAAACCGCTTTTCCAAATGGTTTTTTCTCTTTTTAGCAGATTAGAAAGCACCGCTTTGTCGGTACTGCGCGGTTAGTTTATGGAAGAAACTGGCAGTAACTTGTTGAGTATCAAACTCATTTTTTTCATCAGGTTGCGTTTTGCCTCATTCTGTCGGCCAAACCACCTGTTTTGTGTTGAAAATTTTCAGAAAATAGCCTGAATTGGGGGCGCGAATAACGAGACGAAATTGCAACTTGTTCTTTATCAATTGATTATTAAAATGAGTTTACCATAAACTAGCCGCGCAGTAC
>JAYUXG010000314.1:0-4153 GCA_043753125.1 Saprospirales bacterium
TTAAAAACCGTTCCTTACTTACGTTGGAAGAAATTTATGGCAGGCAAACCACATTATTAGAAATTATATGACTCTACATCGCTCCCCGATACCGTTGTATCACCCCTAATAAGGGTTGGTCGATATGCAAATTCCGAATAGTATGTTGCGTATTGGGTGGAATAGCCAAGTAGTCTCCGGCACCCAAACGAGCAATACTTCCCCCCACGTTACACTCGCATTCGCCCGCCAGCACCAGAAAACTTTCCTGAAAGTTGTCCGGATCGTGTCCATCCTCTTCGACAGCCGTTTTCATCCAGATTAAAGTCTGTAATACGCTGGGAGTCTCCTGCAAAATGCAAAGGTCCATTTCTTCCAAGTGATGGGTGGGGCCTAGTGGGGCGACCACCGCGAGCCACCGCCGATAATCACTATAAGGGTTAAGCAGCGGCAACTGATCGAGACTCATTTCCTGCTCTATGCGTAGTTGGTGAAGAGTATGCAGAATGTTCTCTTTTTGGACACGTAAAACGGATTTATCCGTAGACAATCCAAGCAATACAGTATGCGTACGCGCTATTTCGGCTCGTATTTCAGGATGCTGCTGCGCCAAGAGTTCCACCTCGTGCATTTGCCACAGGCTCAATTTTCCCAAGCAGTATGCCTCCATCACGCCCGACTCCATATATGTAAGGATATCCACCATTTTTTACGCAGATAAAAGGCGTGTTCGCCGACTGTAAAAGCACTTTAATCATTGATTTTTTAGCAAAGACAGGGGCTTAAATTTTCCACACTCTATTTCGTAATCGCTGGGCGGCAAAAGCGTTTCGAGGTCCATAAGAATGCTTTTTGTTGCAAAAATAATGGTTTTGATTATAATATGTGATCTTGGACCCTGTAATGCTACACCAACACCATCGGTATTTCGGGGGTACGGTTCAAATAATACTCCGCATTTTCCGGTACTACAATGTCCAAAGGCAGGTATTGCAGTGGTGGGATGTTCTTCTTCCAAATCAGGGTTTTCACAATCGCCATGATCGCCAGATAGCCCTGGTGCCAAGCATTTTGATTGATTAAAAAGCGAATTTTGTTTTGTTTGAGCAGCGCGATATTGGGTCCGATCAAGTCGAAGCCGACAATTTTCACCCGCTGGTGCAATGCGGCTGGCAAAGCTTGTACCAACTTGTACGCCCTTGAATTGGTGACAAAAAAACCGTTTAATCGGGGGTACCTGGCCAGCTGTCCAGCCAACCAGTCGCGGAGCTGCGTGGGGTCATCAAAGGCTTCAAACACGGCAGCGTGTACCTCGATGGATTTGTGGTCCACCCGGTTGAAAAAATCCTTAAAACCCCTTTCTTTGTCCAGTAAGTGCCGCGCGTTGGATACTCCCTTATCCAGGCTGAGGACTAGGGCGTGATCGCCATCGTGCAGGCCAAAATCGAGCAGCCGTCCGGCCAACACGCCACTTTGGTAGGAATCCTGCCCAATGTAGCACAGCGCGTCCGTGCCGGATATGTTGCTGTTGATCATTACTTTGGGAATGCCCAAGCGCGTCATTTCCTGAATAACTTGTTCCGACTCGGCCAGAAACAAGGGGGCAAAAAACACGGCATCCGGCGCGGTATCGAGCACCCGATGCGCGGTCTTTAAGTAACCTGCCGGATCGAACAACGGGAAAAAATGAAAATCTACCTGCACTCCGTATTGGCGCACCGCGTCCGCCGCTTTTTCGGCACCCGCCTTGGGCTGCACCCAATAGGGGTCTTCCCGGTAGTCGGGCAACAGGGCGGCGATGCGCAGGGTCTTTTTGTTGTTGGCCAAAGAGCGGGCCATGATGTTGGGTTCATAGCCCATGTCCTGCATCGCCTGTAAGATGCGTGCACGCACGTCCTGCGCCACGTTTCCCCGGTTGTGAATCACCCGATCAACCGTACCGATGGAAACGCCGGTCTGTGTAGCGATGTCTTTGATCCGAATTCTTTGCAGCATAATCGGCTATTTTGCGTGTCCCGTCAAAAGTCGGGATGTTTTCAATACCGTGTGCGCACACATCAAAAATAAATTGCCCCGTGTGCGCACACAAAATTAGAAACACTTTTTACTTTTGACTCGCATATACTGCATACCATATCAAGAAAACGGTTTCTTCCATGTCACAACCCGCTGCCACCGCCATGAAAAGCAGAGAAAAAACGACTTCTGGCTATCTCAAATACGAGCTCAAGACTTTTGAGAAACTGCCCGTAAAAATCTGGGACGACTCCGGCGATGCCTCTCGCCACGTGGCGCGTTCCATCGCGTTGGCTATCCGGCAAAAACAACAGGAGGGGGAGATCATCGTTCTCGGCTTGGCCACCGGCAGTACGCCCATCAAAGTGTACGAGGAGCTGGTGCGGATGCACAAAGAGGAAGCGTTGAGCTTCCAGAACGTGGTCACCTTCAACCTGGACGAGTACTATCCGTTGGCCCGGGAAGCGCGACAGAGTTACTGGCATTTCATGCATGAGTATTTGTTCGATCACGTGGATATTCCGTCCGAAAACATCCACATCCCCGACGGGACGGTACCGATGGAAAAGGTGGCCGAGTTCTGTGAGGAGTATGAAAAAATGATTGACCTCGCTGGCGGCATTGACATCCAACTGCTCGGCATCGGGCGTACGGGGCATATTGGCTTCAACGAGCCAGGTGCTTGGGAGTCGTCGCCTACGCACATGGTCCGCCTCGATCACCTGACCCGACACGATGCCATTAAGGACTTTTTGAGTGAGGAAGACGTCCCTTACCGCGCTATCACAATGGGCATTGGCAGTATTTTCAAGGCCCGCACGGTGTACCTGCTGGCTTGGGGCCAGCATAAAGCGCACATTGTCTGCGCAGCCATCGAGGGCGAGATCAGCAATGCGGTGCCAGCTTCTTTTTTGCAGAAACACCCCAACATAAAGGTGGTACTGGACAAAGGGGCCGCCGAAGAATTGACCCGTATGAAGTCGCCGTGGCTGGTCGGGGTTTGCAATTGGAATGACGACTTGATCTGTAAGGCGGTGGTTTGGCTCTCGCAAAAGATCAACAAACCCATCCTCAAGCTCACCGATATAGATTATAACGAACATAGTCTAAGCGAGCTGATCATCGAGCATTCGTCCTCGTACGACACCAACATCAAAATATTCAACCGTTTGCAGCATACCATCAGCGGCTGGCCGGGTGGCAAGCCCAATGCGGACGATACCAACCGTCCCGAACGCGCCAAGCCCGCTAAAAAACGGGTCATCCTGTTCAGCCCCCACCCCGACGATGACGTGATCTCGATGGGCGGCACGTTCCTGCGCCTGGTGGAGCAGGGGCATGAGGTCCACGTGGCGTACCAGACTTCGGGCAATATTGCAGTACATGACTACGATGCCCTGCGGTATGCCGAGTTCATGCGCGAATTCGCCGAACACCAGGGACTACTGGATGACAAAGAAGCCCAGCGCTACGCGAGTGTTATCCAGTTTTTGCAGGAAAAGAAATCGGGCGATCTTGATACCCCGGAAGTGCGGTCCATCAAAGGGCTGATTCGCCGCGGCGAAGCGCGGGGCGGTGCTCGTTACACGGGTCTGGACGATAGTCATATCCACTTTCTGGATATGCCGTTCTATGAGACGGGCGGCACCCGCAAGAAACCGCTTTCAGACGCTGATATTCAGATCATTGTGGCTCTCCTGGAGCAGGTGAAACCGCATCAGGTGTACGCCGCCGGCGACTTGGCCGACCCGCACGGCACCCACCGCGTCTGCTTGGATGCCATTTTTGCGGCCTTTCGCCAATTGAAGGACCAATCTTGGATGAAGGACTGCTGGCTATGGCTGTACCGGGGGGCCTGGCACGAATGGGCGGTACACGAAATAGAAATGGCGGTGCCGATGAGCCCGCAACAGATGCGCAAAAAACGGCAGGCGATCTTTATGCACCAGAGTCAGAAAGACCGGCCACCTTTTCCTGGCGATGACAAGCGCGAGTTTTGGCAGCGGGCCGAAGATCGCAACCGCGAGACGGCGGTTATGTATCGCTCGCTGGGGCTGGCCGAGTATGAGGCGATGGAGGCTTTTGTGCGCTGGAAAGGAATGTGAAAGCAATAGGCAATAGGCAAATTTGCAACCAGCAAAAATGCAAAGGGCAATTA
>JAYUXG010000315.1:0-4152 GCA_043753125.1 Saprospirales bacterium
CATTAGCAGCGTAGCCGAGACATCTTATTATTTTTCGGCCTTCGGCCTCGGATGTCTCGGCTACGCTCGACATACTGTAACTCCTTTTCCAAAACTTCCCCCCACTTCCGTGAATGGTGTTCGCCTTTACCAGTCGGGCACCAGTCGATTTTTGGTCCCTGGTCTTCCAAAATTTTGTCCTCCTCGAAAATTCGGTTCAGTGGCCTTTGTCCTGCCTGGGCCATCAACTTTTTAGAAAGTAAAAAGATTCCCCAAAAATCGATGGTAAAAAAGAAGGCTGATTCATAAGAGACTTATGAACCAGCCCGGTGCTGTTAATCGCTTTCATTTTGCCCTCTCGGGCTGGATACTGAGGTGTTAAATAAGGAAGATGGAAGTCATTGGTTAATCTGGAAGCAAAACTACGAAAAAATTTCGGGGCTGGTGCTTTGGGCGGCAACCAATTGGTGCATTCACTTAGTCTTTACATACAGTAGTTTGAAAACCACTTGGTAAATCTAAAAAAAGGGATAGCGCAAAGACTCAGTTCGGTTTTGCGGGTGGCAATCAATGGACACAATCATTTGGTTTCTAATGTCTTATCGGGGAGCCTTATCAAACTGTTTGTCCTCTGGGAAAAGGGCAGCACAAGAAAAAAATTTGGGGCCGGTTTGTTTGGTTAATAATCAATCGGCGTACTCATCTGGTCTTGTTTTCTCAGTTTTTTGTGGGGGTCATAAAGCCTCCACTATCGCGTTTTTGACCTTACAAAGGTAAGGCTGCCAACTACTGGCGAACAATGCCCTAAAGGTGCCCTGCGGTTAGTTTGCATTCTATCGTTTATAACTCAATCATTTTATTTGCATAAATAAATCTTTGTATATTATGGGTTTAAGTTAAATTATAAAGAATTGTTGTTCTTAATATTTCACGAAAAATTTAGCTAGACCTTTGTTCGACCAGTAGGCAGGAGCAAGTGTCTGGTACAGCTATTTGCTGATTATGGCGGGAGCAGTGAACTTTTTAGGTCCGGGGGCATTGTAGGCCATTGTTTTACACCATCATTTCATCAACTTATCACACATGGCTACTTTCAAACGTACCGCTTCTGCCACTTGGCGCGGCACTGGGGCCGAAGGCACCGGCAGCCTAACCGGCCCTTCCGGCGTACTTACCAACACCCCCTACTCTTTCGCCAAGCGCTTCCAAAACGAAGACGGCAAGGCTGGTACCAATCCCGAGGAACTGATCGCAGCAGCCCACGCCGGCTGCTTTATCATGGCTCTGAGTTTCCAGCTTACCGGCGCAGGCTTTCCACCCGCCGAGTTGCGCTGCTCCGCCCAGATCGATATGAGTGACCAAAGCGGCGGTTGGGCTTTCCAAAAGATCACGCTGCATTTGGAAGGAGAAGTGCCGGGCATCTCCGCAGAAAAATTCCAGGAACTGGCTCAAGCGGCCAAGGGCGGCTGCCCGATCAGCCAGGCGTTGGCTTCCGTACCCATTGAGTTGGACGCTCAATTGAAGGGATAGATTATTTGCTGACTTATTACAGGAATACCTTGTTTCAGATGAACATTCCGGGCAGTGTTCTTTTGGTTTACTAAGGTGTTTTACAAAAATGGCCCGCTTTCCCATCGAAGGGAAGCAGACCATTTTCATTTTGTTTTCACTGGAAAAGGGGGCAAAAAGGGGAAAGCATAGGCGGCTTTCACAACAGAAATCATTGGATGTCCGGATAGGTAGCCAGTACGAAAAAATGTTCGTCCTGATAATCACCCCGCAACAAGCGATTGGAAGTTCGCTGCCGTCCATCGGCAGCCAGAACGCTTTTGCGAATCCGGTAAGCCGTCTCGGTTTTGTGGGTTTTGGTGCCTGGGACCGGCAAAAAGTCAAACACCAAGACCCGGTCGACTACGGTGTGGTTCCAGAAGGCTTGGGCAAAATCGCGCCCGGTAGCTGTGGGCTGGCTGGGGAGCCAACCAATGTGTTTCCAAAGGGTTTGACCATTACGGCCGGGATAACCAATTTCGAGGGTCAGGGTAGAGATGGAGGCCCATTGTGGGTCTCCCTGACCGAGGGTGCAACGCACCTCGATAAGCAAAGGATTCATTGGATAGTTAGGTTGAGAGAAAATAAATGAAAAGGGAGCCAATAGCAGATCTCAAAGGGCTTTTGGGAAGCGGATCATTTGGTATTTTAGGTGGCCTTGGAGCAATGGTAATCACATAGTCTTTTATTGCTGGCCCTGCCGACGCACCCGCTGATTATTTTCATGTGGTCTTTTCCGGAAAGGGAAAGAGCGGGGTGCGCCAGGCAGTTGGCAGCCAAATTGGGCGTTTTGGATGGTGAGTTTTAAGTCTTTGTTTTTTCTACTTATCGGGCCTAAATACGTATGTCAGTGTAATGGGGCAGTCATCATCGGTTTAGCGGGAAGAATAATTTCTCAAAGGCTTTATGGGGTTTTATTAGCCGTGGCACTTAGTGGGTGTATTAGTCGTTTCGTTTTCAAACTTGGTAGCACAAAGATAAAGGGAGCGTACAGCATAGTACAAACACAAAACCGTGCATCGCTTCCGTCCCTACTCACCGGCTCTTTCGGTACAGCTGCTCAAATGTCAAAACTGATGGCCCAGAGGAGAGGGGAGTCCGCCGCTTGAGCGAACAACAAAGCGCGCAACCCTTACACTATTCCTTTGGCATGGTAGTGCAGCGTTCCGCCTCAATAATATAGTTGGCGATATTGGCTGGTGCGATCAGCCGAACGATACACTTATCAATATTCGCTTCTATGCGGTAGTTCGGCGTTGTGTCCCCCTGCGGGAAGCTGCCACACCAGCTCACTGGTGGCACCCCGGCTGGACATTTTGCTCTCGAAGGTGGGTGTATGGTCATATCAACGCCATTGCAGATTAATTGAATAAGGTTGCGGATACGCAGTGTACCATTGGATGTTCGGTCGCGTTCCAGCACTGTTTGCGACAGCACAGTGCCACTGGTGCGGTCTTTGATCTTGATCTTGTGGAAATCACGGGTGACGACGAAAGCACTCCACCGCACAATGCCCGGTGCCTCCACGGTGACGGGGCTGCAAACGAGCGGACAGATAGTGCCCGGTGCTGGAGATTTAACAATGTCCTCAATAATGATCGCCTCCGTGGTCATGTTTTTTTCGGCAGCCTCCGTGCTCAGCAAGTGGGTCTCGTCCCGATCTAGCACGGAGTACACTTGGATGCGATAAGGATGGTCTGGCAGTAGGTTTGTTGCAGTATGCGTCGTCCCGACGGCCACCGGTGTCTTGGTGGGCTGCGGGTTGATTTCCGCAGTATTGGTCACCCATACTTCATAACTAGTGGCCTCGGTCGCCGCATCCCAGGCAACAGTGGTCGAAGTAGCATAGATAGAGGTAGTACGCAGATTGGTAGGCGCAGCCAGAGTATTGCGGCCTTGTTCAAAAGTGTTATCAGCCATAAGTTCGATATTTTATTGCAAACAAACGGGCAACAATCGAATAATGGTCGTTATTTCACCCAAAATTACACGCACAGAAAGCGTCATCACTTCCGCCACTCCCTTGAATATCAAACGGATTCTGTATGTTGGACAGCCAATTATTGCATACGCTCCGGCTATTGGAGCAGGAAGAAATTGAGACGCTACACCTGTTTGTGGCCTCGCCCATTTTTCAAGACCGCTATCATGCAGAAGATACGCGGCGCCTGTTTGAAGATGTGAAGAGATTTTACCCGTTTTTTCAAGATGAGCAGCTCCGTCGAGAAACTACTGCCAAACGACTATTCGACGGACGAAAAAGTCCGACTTTCGACGTGACCCGGGCCATGACCGACCTGATGCGTATTACGCGCCATTTCATCAATTTTCGCTATTCGGCAGTGCGTAGCAGCCGCTCCCAACAAACCCAAGATGGCAGCACTGGCCAATCATCTGCCGAGCGACTGCTCAACAACTCCCGACAGCAGCTTGCCTTGATGCGGTTCTATAACGAAAGACTGCATGACCGGCCTGCCGCGCCGGACAACCCGCCCAAAAAGATCAAAGCTGCGCCCGGTCAAAAGCCACGCCACGTCAAGAATTTCTTTGAAAATCTATACAGCAGTTTGCAGAAAGAACTAAAGGAAGCCCAAAATTTCAGCACCTTTGAGGAGTATGAATTCA
>JAYUXG010000316.1:0-10061 GCA_043753125.1 Saprospirales bacterium
CACTTTTTTCAAAAGGAGCCTAACCTCGAGCTGCTGCGCAGTATGGAGCAGCACGGCGTGAACCTCCGCCAGACCGACGCTGACAAGCACCCGGATGCCCCCACCGAAGGACCACTATTGGGCCGGAGCATCCTGTTCACCGGCACGCTCGCGCAGATGACCCGCGAAGAGGCCGAAAAACTGGCCGTGGCTGCCGGAGCGAGTTTGGCCAGCGGGGTCAGCAAGCACCTCAGCATTTTGGTGGTGGGCGAAAAGGCGGGCAGCAAACTCAAAAAAGCCCAGGCGTTGGAAACGGTGGAAATCTGGACGGAAGGAGAGTTTTTGGAGCGAATAGTGGAGCCGTAGTAAAAGTGGCGAGGTTAGGTTTTTCAAAGAAAAACCTAACAGAACCTATGCCACCACTATCAAACGTTTAACGCCTTTTTGCCATGTTCAATCAATTTTTTAAAATGTCTTCTGCAAGTAAAAAGTATCGCAATAAATTGATTGTCAATTGATTGAGGTGGTTTTAAAACATCAACTTAACTGTAACCCACTCCATTATTTTTATGAAAAACGTTTATTTTTTGCTCCTTTCCGTGACATCTATCACCACCCTCTCGGCCCAGATCCAAAAAGGCACCATACTGCTCGGCGGCTCCCTAGGCTTTAACAACACGAACCAAGATGGCGAGAACCTTACTACCATCAACATATCCCCTTCGGCAGGCTTCTTTCTTAGCAATCGTTTTGCAGTTGGCAGCAGCCTCAACCTCTCTTTAACGGCCAACGATGGATTTAGTGCCTCCACTATCGGACTGGGCCCTTTCGCCCGCTATTATTTCAACAACAGCGGCCCGGCCCGTTTTTTTGGTCAAGCGAATGTGGGCTTTCAAGCGGTTTTCTTAGGCGACAATGACGGCATTGGGTTGCTGACCTCTGGCCTGGGCATCGGTGCCGATTTTTTTCTGAATGACCATGTATCCATCGTAGGCCTTTTGGGCTACCAACGAGTACAGAGTTCGAGGAGTGAGTTCAACTACGGCAATATCGGGCTGAATTTTGGCATCGCCGCATTCATTGGTGGTGGAAGAGAATAAGGGGATATGGATAGCTTCTACAAAAAATTCAGGCGGTGTCGTACGGCCGAGCTGAATAACAAATACACCTTCCGCTTGTCCGACACCCGGAACCGTTCTTGCGCCACGCGTTGCGCAGGGGCATTTTTTATTTTGGCAAATAGCTGCGTATAATATTTGTAGGCCAAATAAACTCCAAACCGGCACCCCTTGGGCAAGCGACGAATGCCATCCAGGGCCGCATCAAAGTCCAGTTTAATATCATCCTCGATGCCGCGCTTGTCCTCCACCGTAAACCGCTGAAAGTCAACGCCAGGGAAATACACGCGCCCCCGTTCGTCAAAGTCGCTCTTGATGTCGCGCAGAAAATTGATCTTTTGGAACGCTGCCCCCAATCGCCGGGCGGGGGCTTTCAGGGCCTCATATCGTGCCTCGTCGTTTTCGCAAAATACCCGCAGGCACATCAGGCCCACCACCTCCGCCGAGCCGTAGATATACTCGTCGTAACCCGCTGCGTCGTAGGCATCGCGGGTCAAGTCCATCTCCATGCTGCGCAAAAAAGCCTCGATCAGGTCGCGCCCAATACCGTAGTTATGCACCACCTGCTGGAAAGAGTGCAACACCGGATTGAGACTGATGCCCTCGTCAATAGCGCGGTGCGTGTCGTCCCGAAAACGCTGTAACAGCGTCTCCTTGGGGTAGTGGTGGAAAGTATCCACGATCTCGTCGGCGAAGCGTACGAACCCGTAGATCGCGTAGATCGGTGACCGAAAGCGCAGATCGAACACCCGGATGCCCAGTGAGAACGAGGTGGAGTAGCGTTGCGTAATGAGACGACTACAGTCGGCACAAGTGGAATGAAAATGCTGCAAAGAGTTCATGCGACTGATGTTTACGGAACGAGACTTGCCAAGTTTCAGAAAACTTGGCAAGTCTGCTTATCCAAATTTTTTGCTTATTTCCTTGGCCACCACCTGCCCACTAATGAGCGAGGGCGGCACACCAGGCCCGGGCGTGGTGAGCTGACCCGTATAGTACAGATTGTCCACGTGGCGGTTTTTCAATTTGGGTTTCAGGAAAGCGGTCTGTAGCAGCGTATTGGCCAATCCATAAGCATTTCCTTTGAAAGCGTGGTAATCGCGGACGAAATCGGCGTGGGCAAACGACCTTTTATGGATCACCGCCGACCGGATGTCCTGTCCGGTCAGGCGTTCCAAACGCTCCATAATTACGTGGTAGTAGCGGTCACGGATTTCCGGCGTGTCGTGCAATCCCGGCGCGACCGGAATCAGCAAAAACAGATTTTCGCAGCCCGGCGGGGCCACCGATAGGTCGGTCTTGGAGGGTGCACTCACGTAAAAAAGAGGCTTGGTGGGCCATTGCGGGGTCGTGTAGATTTCTTGCGCGTGCCGCCCAAGGTCTTCATCGAAGAACAAATTATGGTGTTCCAGGTTGGCCAGTCTTTTGTTTATCCCCAAATAATATAACAGCGAGGAAGGTGCCAAGGTACGGGTTTGCCAATACGATGCGGAATAGTTTTGGTGCTGTCTGTCAAGGAGTTGTGTATCTACATGGTGATAGTCGGCACCGGCTACTACCACATCGGCGGCGTATTCGTGGCCTTGCCCGGTCAGGACTTTGGTAGCGTGGCCATTTTGGGTATGGATATGGCTCACCGCCTGGCCCAGTTCGATACGCACCCCCAGTTCTGTGGCCAAAGCAACCATGCCTTCGACTATCTTAAACATCCCGCCCATCGGATACCAAGTACCGAGGACCATATCCGCGTAGTTCATCAGGCTGTACAGAGCGGGCGTTTTTTGGGGCGTAGCTCCGAGGAAAAGTACCGGGAACTCCAGTAATTGGATGAGTTTTTCATTTTTGAACAAAGCCCGGACATGCTTCGACAGCGAGGTAAACATCTGTAAGCGAAACAGGCTGGCGACGATACGCCGATCGGCAAACTCCAGCAGGCTGTGGCTCGGCTTGTGTACGAATTCCTGCATACCCACCTTATATTTATAGGCAGCCTCGGCGAGAAATTTACGTAGCCGTGGAGTGCTGCCCGGTTCGTGCTGTTCAAACATTGCTTCCAGCGCCACCATCTGGGCCGGTACTTCGAGGCGGTCTTTTGGTCCAAACCAGACCACGTAAGAGGGGTCGAGCCGCTGCAAATGGTAGTAATCGGCCACTTTCTTGCCAAAACGGGCAAAAAACTGTTCAAACACATCTGGCATCCAGTACCACGAGGGACCCATATCAAAGGTAAAGCCCTCCGCCGTGTATTGCCGCGCCCGACCACCCGGCACGGTATTTTTTTCCAGCACCGTCACGTCAAAGCCATCGGCCGCCAAGTGGCAGGCTGCCGATAAGCCAGCGAAACCTGACCCAATTACAATTACTTTTTTGGCCATACTGGTTGGTGGTTTCATGCCTCTACAACAGCAAGAACCAACACTAAAACGCGATAGCAGCCATTTTGTTTAGAGTTATTCATTCAAAAGTTAAACAAAAGTCTTCCATTTTACCGATGGTGCGCTAAAACCAGTGGTCGGACGTTCTTAACCAAATCGTAACTTCGCTCCTTCTATCGGGTAAAATGGACATTTATAAGCGCAAATCACATTGGAAATGGTACTTGGCCGCTGCCGGGGTACTCATCATCATTATTTCCCTGTTGTACACCAAATACATTGCGGACCGATTGGCCGAACGGGAAAGGCAACAGGCACAACAATATGTAGAGGCACAGCGGCTGCTGGGCAAGAGCGAAACCGATACTTTACAGTTTTTTCACTGCGATATGACCTTCCCGCTCAAGATCGTGCAGGACAATACGACGGTACCCATCTTGCTGGTGAACAAGGCCGGGCAGATTGAGGACTGGCGCAACGTCGGGGAAGACTCGCTGGGTAAGATCGACTCGGCGAAGTTGCGCATTGTCTACCGCCGCATGATAGAGGCTGGTGCCGATACCATTCGCGTGTCACAGTCCACCGATCTCGAGAAGTACGTCCTCTATACCCATTCCCGGTTGCTCGATCTATTACGCTGGTATCCGTTCATCCAACTATTTCTAATTGCCGTCTTCATTGCCTTTGGTTACTTGGGGTTCAGTGCCTCGCGCCGCGCCGAGGAGAACCAAGTCTGGCTGGGCATGGCCAAAGAGACGGCGCATCAACTTGGCACGCCTATCACTGCCATATTGGGTTGGGTAGAGACGCTGAAGGCCTTAAACGAAAACAGCCCGGAAAATCAGGAAATGCTGGACGAGCTGCGCAACGATGTCACCCGTCTGGAGCTGGTGGCCGACCGTTTTTCCAAGATTGGGGCCAAGCCCGAATTGGCCTCCACCAATCTGTATGAACAGCTCGAAAAGTGCCGCCTGTATATGCAGCGCCGGGCACCCCGCAAAGTGCAGTTTGATTTCCCCAATCCTGCCGACCATGCCCCAATCTGGGTGGGGCTGAACGTGCCGCTGTTCGACTGGGTAATTGAAAACTTACTACGCAACGCCATCGACGCGATGGAAAACGGCGTAGGCAAAATCACCGCTTATGTCTATACGGAGAGACGCTATGCTTGCATAGACGTATCCGATACGGGCAAGGGCATTCCGGCCAGCAAATTCAAGACCGTTTTCAAGCCTGGCTATTCGACCAAGATCCGTGGCTGGGGACTGGGCCTTTCACTGTCCAAACGTATTGTGGTCCAATACCACGGCGGCAAAATTTTGGTAAAAAAATCGGAACCGGGCGTGAATACGACGTTCACGGTCAAGTTGCCGATGGTAGAGCAATAGGCATATACTCAACTTAGTCAAGGCATTGCCTACCACTAATTGGTAGCCCTGTGCCTTTTTCTTACCAACCGCTGACCCCGACCCTACTAACCATTTTTCCACTGGCCCTGTTGTTATGTCTTCATCGCCTTGTCCACATTTAGTCCATCACCTATGCGTGTCTACTATTTAGCCTTTCTTTTTGCCGTTCCCAATCTATTATTGGCCCAATCCGATCTTGAACTCGTTGGTCACCTACCCTACGCCCCGCTTTCGCTAGCGGGTTGCTGGCACTATGTGGACAGTACTGGCGGCGAATATGCCCTCGTGGGCACCACGGCCGGCCTGAGCATCGTAGATTTAAGCGATCCTACCCAACCGTTGGAACGCTTTACCGTGCCTGGCCGCCCCAATACCTGGCGCGAGGTAAAAACTTGGGGCGGTTTCGCCTATGTAGGTTCGGAAGCGGACAGCAGCGGCATCACCATCGTGGACCTGCGCTCGTTGCCGGACACGATCTATTGGAAAGTATGGACCGGCGATAGTGCTTACGTAAATCAGGTGAATCGCAGCCACACTGTGCAGGCAGTCGATGGCTTTCTCTATGTCTTTGGCGGCGGTAACGTGACCAATGGGGCGACCATTGCTGATCTGAGCGACCCTTGGAATCCGCGTATTGTTGGTACCTATACTAATAATTACGTTCATGATGGCTTTATTCGGGGCGATACGCTCTGGACCAGCGAAATCTACAAAGGTCAGTTCGGCGTGGTGAACCTGGCCGACAAATCCATCCCCCAGCTCCTGGTCACGCAACCGACCCCGGGGGTTTTCAACCACAATACCGGCCTTTCCGATGATAGTCGTTATCTGTTCACTACGGACGAAAAATATGGTGTCCCGCTTGCCTCTTTCGATGTGTCTGATTTGGACAACATTACTTTGTTAGACAAATACTTTCCCAGCCAGTTGCCAACCAACATGGTCCACAATGTGCGGGTGTTTGGCAATTATCTGGTCAACCCTTCCTATGGCGGCCAACTGACCATCGTGGATGCCACTTACCCGGACAATCTCATCGAAACCGCCTGGGTCATCGTTGGTACGTCGCTGGTTTGGGATGCCGATCCTTATTTGCCCTCGGGCATCGTCTTTGCTTCCGCCAGAAACGAAGGTTTGTTTATTTTGAAACCGACCTATCAGCATGCTGCCTGGCTGCAAGGCCTGGTCACGGATACCCTCACTGGACTGGCCCTCGACAATGCAAAAGTATTCTTGTTAGCCACGCCCAATGCCGACACCACACTTACAGATGGTAGATATAAAACTGGTGCGTCCACCTCTGGTACTTACACCGTAGAGGTGATGCGGACGGGCTACGTAACCAAGACCATCCCCAATTTGGTGTTAAGCAGCGGTGAAATTAGTACTTTAAACGTGGCTTTGGCTGCTGCCGTAGTCAGTACGGACCAAGCCTTTCAAGCACCTGCCATTCGAGTTTGGCCCACTGTTTTTTCCGATCACCTACAGATCAATCTGCCCGCGGATAGCCACTTCGTGATGGCGCAGTTGCTGGATGCCCAGGGAAAACTGGTGCAGGAAAAACGTTTGTCCGGGCTAATCACCGAGCTGGCCATTGCTGCTAATTTGCCGAAGGCAAATTACGTACTCCTTTTGTTGGGAAAAGATGGCGAAGCGCGGAGCTTTCAAGTGGTGAAGCGATGAGGTTAGTGCCAAACACTTTTTCCCCTCTTCCCGAGATAGCCCATGCCGACCGTGATTTACCGCTTTGGCAGGACCGTTGGTAATCTGCCCATCTTTTTAATATTGAGTAGGCCAAGGCCGTTGCTGGTAAAATGCTATTTTTGCCCAGCTTATAGTCACTGCATTTCAAAATACGCTATTGGAGGATTGGAGTATGCGAGGAGTCGATCAAAATACTTGATAATCAGGCCATTGATCAAATCCTTGCGTACTTCCAAACTTCACAACTCCACTATTCATGACCGATATTTCAAAATTGCAAATCCTCGCTTCGCAGGTACGTCGCGACATCGTGCGGATGGTCTTTGGCGTACAGAGCGGCCATCCCGGCGGCTCCTTGGGCTGCGTCGAATTCTTTGTGGCCCTGTACGGCCACATATTGAAGCACGACCCCAAAAACTTCACCATGGAGGGCAAGGACGAGGATATGTTCTTTTTGTCCAATGGCCATATCTCGCCGGTGTGGTACAGCGTGCTGGCCCGCGCGGGCTATTTCCCAACCGCCGAACTGGCCACTTTCCGTAAGCTTAATTCCCGCCTACAGGGCCACCCGACCACGCACGAGGGCTTACCAGGCGTTCGCGTGGCCTCCGGCTCGCTGGGCCAGGGTATGTCAGTAGCCATCGGGGCGGCACTTGCCAAAAGGATTGATGGCGATCCACGTTGGGTTTTCGCCCTCACCGGCGACGGCGAACTGGACGAGGGCCAATGCTGGGAGGCTATCATGTGCGCCGCGCACCACAAAGTGGACAACCTGATCGTGACGGTGGATTGGAATGGCCAACAGATCGACGGCCCCACCAAAGAGATCATGGATTTGGGCGACCTGCCCGCCAAGTGGAAGGCCTTTGGCTGGGACGTGCTGGTACTCGAAAACGGCAACAGCATGGAGGATATGGTGGCCATGCTGGAAGAAGCCAAAGAGCGCAGCGGCAAGGGCAAGCCGGTGGTTATCCTGATGAAGACCCACATGGGATATGGGGTGGATTATATGGTGGGTACCCACAAATGGCATGGGAAGTCGCCGAACCAAGAGCAATACGACTTGGCCATGGGACAGTTGGAGAAGGTGGAATTGGGGGATTATTGATACACCGACTAAACACAATGAAATAACCATGACTGAACAAGAATGGGAAGCACAATGCAAGGAGTTGGATTGGGATGAAAACCGAACCAAACAACAACTGCTGCTTTTTGTAAACATTCCAGAAGCATTCAAAAACGACAAAGAATGGCTGAACAATCAAATCAATCTCGGGCTGGATCGACTCCGGCTCATCAACCGGAAACGGGAGGAGTTGCTGCGCAACAAGCCGGACCATTTTTTAAAGGACAAGTAGTTACTTTACCTTTCACGGTCAGAGAATTACTTGACTACTATGAAACCCTGCCTTCTGCCGATGCCAGAGAGGCGTTTTGGAAAATGCTTTCCATAGCAGTCGCCAAGTTTGACGATGAGCAGAAAGCATTATTTTCACTGTCTTGGGAGCAATCCCTGGCCGAAACCATTGCTCATTCTGACGAGACTATTGCTCGAATAGATGCTTGGCTTGTGGAGCAGGAAAATTCTGTTGTTTAGGTAATGGCTCAATCATCAGATCAATCTCGGCTTGGACAAACTTCAGGCGATTCAACAGGAAAGGCAACTATTGCTGGGCAGCAAGCCACCGGAAAAATCGTAAGCCTTCCCTTCACTATGAAGGAACTGACCAATATTTATATGGGTCTGCAAACTGCCGATGAGCGCGAAGCTTTCTGGCAAGAGTTGAACGAAAAAATACAAGTTTTTACCGACGAACAGAAGGCATTATTTGTCCTTTCGTGGAGTGAATCTTTAAATGAATGTCTACTTAGTGCAGACAAGACTATTGAAGCTTCCAAGTTAACAAGACTAGCCGCTACACACGCAGGATAGCCTTTTTGAACGGTCGTGGCTTATATAACCCGTCCATCTTATCGTCATTTAAATGGTCTAAATCGTAAAATTCAATTTGAAAAAGGGTTTGCAGGAAAAACTGCGGAATCCGATTTGATAAGGCACCTACTCCTGTAAGAAAAATGCAACTCAACGACATAAAATCCACCGCTACCCGCGCCACCCGCGAAGGCTTCGGTCAGGGCCTGCTCGAACTGGGCCGCTCGAACCCCCAGGTTGTTGGCCTCACCGCCGACCTCATCGAATCGCTGCTCATGCAATACTTCAAGGCGGAGTTTCCCGAACGGTTCTTTGAGGTAGGCATCGCGGAGGCTAATATGATGGGCATTGCGGCGGGCCTGGCCACGGCGGGCAAGATTCCCTTCACCGGCACCTTCGCCAATTTCAGCACGGGCCGCGTCTATGACCAGATTCGCCAGAGCATCGCCTATTCGCACAAGAACGTGAAGATCTGCGCCTCCCACGCAGGCCTCACGCTGGGCGAGGACGGGGCCACCCACCAAATCCTGGAAGACATCGGTATGATGCGCATGATGCCGGGCATGGTCGTCATCAATCCCTGCGACTATAATCAGACCAAGGCTGCCACCATCGCCATCGCCGAGTATTATGGTCCGGTGTATCTGCGCTTTGGCCGACCCGCCTGGCCGATCTTCACGCCGGAAGACCAAAAATTTGAGATCGGTAAGGCCCTTCACTTGGCCGACGGCACAGACGTGAGCATTTTTGCCACCGGCCACTTGGTCTGGACGTGCATCGAGGCGGCCAAGGAACTGGCTGTACAGGGCATTTCCTGCGAGGTCATCAACATCCACACCATCAAACCATTGGACAACGAGGCGATTCTGGATTCGGTCAGCAAAACCCACGCGGTGGTGGTGGCCGAAGAGCACCAGCGCAACGGCGGCCTCGGCGATGCCATTGCCCAACTGCTGGCCCACAAACTACCTACCCCCATGGAGTACGTCGGTGTGAACGATTCCTTTGGCGAGAGCGGCAAACCCGCCGAACTGCTGGAAAAATACGGGTTGGGTAAGAAGGATGTACTCTGGGCGGTGAAGGATGTGTTGGATCGAAAGGGAAGGAAATAACAGCCTAATTTTGTCAAAACAGATTTCGTTATGGGCGCACAACCCTCTGTAGCAGAACTAATTGATAATGCTGCTCGCCTGGATACTGGGGAGTTCGACTATTTTTTCAGCAAAGTGTTGACCTTGCGGGCGCAGCGCAATGCCCCGTGTTATCCAAAGAAGAATCGGATTTGTTGAAAAAAATAAATCGTGGGTTTTCAGAAAACAAATGGCAGCGACTAGAGTTGCTAAATGAAAAAGTAGAGGAAGAAGTATTGACCAAGGCCGCGCAAAGCGAACTGGAAATACTGATCAAATTCTATGAAAAATATACAGTGCGCAGGGTTAAGTATTTGGGACAGTTAGCCACTATTAGGCAAATAACCCTGCAAGAATTGATGAAGCAATTAGGCATTGAGTCGAAACATCATGGCTAAAAAGACCATCTC
>JAYUXG010000317.1:0-10024 GCA_043753125.1 Saprospirales bacterium
GGGCTACACCCCCGCGAAGAAATACTGTTGAAACAGGCCGCCCATATTTTTGGTTTCACTGGGGCCAAGTACAACAGCATCAAGAGCCGCTACTACCACGTGCCGCAGCAGGAGGTTCGCTGGAATCCGCTTGATCCGCACTATACCATACTGGGTGCCCGCCCCACGGAATCGCTGGAGGTCATCAAAAAGAAATTCCACGTGCTGGCCATGCAGTGGCACCCCGACAAGGTATCGGCCCGTGGCGGCTCGCCCGATGCCTTGCGTCACGCCAAAGAGAAGTTCCAGCAGATCAATGCAGCCTACGAACACATTGTGGAGGCTAGAAAAAAGTAATTAGGTCAAGGCTTCCACCACAAAAAAGCCATCCGCGCCCTGCGGCTGGTACAGCGGCATCAAAATTAAACCATCTAGGGGGGCCAGCACGGGGCCAGCCGCGTCGTCGGCCAGCACCTCGCCCCGCTGGATAGGCTGGAAATTGACATAGCCGGGCCGCATGATGAATTGATCGCCGGGCCGGACATGATGTACATACCGCAGGCGCGTTACCGGTGGCAATCCCGCACCAGATTGTTGTAAAATGGCATCGTGGCGACTTGCCAGTGCATCGATTGGGATGCAGCCCGCCGCCCGCAAGCAATGCAGGATGGCCGAAATAGAGCGGCTGATGGACAAGGGGTCATCGTGTTGACCAGCCTCGAAAGCGGCCCCCAATGTTTGCTGCGGAAAGCCGCCTTCGGCAAAATGCCCCTCCGCCGCGAAACGCAGCAGCGTCCCACTTACTCCCTCGAACAGGCCAAGAATGACCGGCGCGTGCAGACCATGGAAAAGAGCCACGCTATCTGTTTCATCGGTGGGAATACAAAAGATGCCCCCCGTGGCAGAAGTGGTATGCAAATCGAGCAAAATGAGGGTGGTGGGCAGTTTCGTCTGCACTACGTGACAAATGGCGGTGTACAGTTCCCGGACTTCGAGCCGCTCATCACGCAGGTATTTTGGGTCTTCTGCCAATATTTTTCGCACCTCTTCCGGTAGCCAAAGACGGTTCAAATCCTGCCGGACAAAACGCTGACCACGCTCAAAGGCCTGCCGGTGGCCGATCAAGCCGACCAGTTGGCCCCGAAACTCGAAATCGGGTCGGGTGGCTGCTTCGTGTTCCAGTATTTGGAAAACTTCCACCAACGCCCGTACGCCAGCCTGCTCGTTGCCATGTATGCCGCCGACCACGATGACTACGGGGCCAGGCAGCGTACCGCCATATTGCCCAATGATCCTGTCCATAAGTAATTATTTTACACCCAACTATTTTACCAGAACACCCCCCTAATATTTCCTCAAAAATGACATGAGCCACCCCGAAAAGTTCGGGATGACTCATATCCTGCTGTTTAATAGCTACGGTTAAGCCTCTACGACTTCTTCTCGGCGCGTTTGGCCATACGAGCCTCTCTGATTTTAGCCATGTGTTCCGGACTCATGCCGCGTTTTTTCGGCGCGCCATTTTCATCCACAGCCTTTTCCTTTTTTGGTTTCGGCGTGATGGTCCCGGAAGAGACTGCCTCGGCACGTTTGGCCATGCGGGCTTCCCGTATTTTGGCCATGTGTTCCGGGCTCATACCGCGCTTCTTCGGTGCGCCACTGTCGTCTGCCGTTTGCTTCTGTTTTGGCTGCGTGGTAGCGGTTTCAGCCTCACTATCGGCTGCTGCGGAACGTTTGGAAACGCGGGCCTCTCTGATTTTAGCCATGTGTTCTGGGCTCATGCCGCGCTTCTTCGGTGTACCACTGTCGTTTGCTGCTTGCTCCTGTTTTGGCTCTGCGGTAGCGGTTTCGGCTCCGCTGTTGGCCACCCCGGCGCGTTTGGCCATGCGGGCCTCTCTGATTTTGGCCATGTGTTCCGGGCTCATGCCGCGTTTCTTCGGTGCACCACTGTCGCTTGTTGTTTGCTCCTGTTTTGGCCCTGCGGTAGCGGTTTCGGCTCCGCTGTTGGCCACCCCGGCGCGTTTGGCCATACGGGCTTCGCGTATTTTGGCCATGTGTTCTGGGCTCATGCCGCGCTTCTTTGGCGCGCCGCTATCGTCTGCTGCTTTTCCTTTTTTCGGCTTTGGTGTGACGATTCCGGAGGCAATAGCCTCGGCGCGTTTAGCCATGCGGGCCTCGCGGATTTTAGCCATGTGTTCCGGGCTCATGCCGCGTTTTTTCTTTGGGCCATTGTCGTCCGCTGCTGCCTTTCCCTTCTTCGGCTTCGTTGTGACGATACCGGAAGCGATAGCTTCGGCGCGTTTGGCCATGCGGGCCTCTCTGATTTTGGCCATGTGTTCTGGGTTCATGCCGCGCTTCTTTGGGGTAGTATCAGCAGACTGCTCGGCTTTGGGCTGGGCTGGGCGGCCGGGCTTGCGGCGTTCGCCGTTTGCTTTGGCGACCTCGGCTGCTGCGCGGTCGTTTGCCATTTGCTCTTTGGTACGACGGCTGCGTTTCGCGGCACTGGGTGCACTGTCCGCGTTCTCCAGCGAGGCTGCCTTAGGCTTCGGGCCGGGCTTTTTGCGCTCCGTGACCGGCGACGCGGCAGCGTTGTCAGAGGCTATCTGGGCACGGGTGCGACGGGTGCGCTTGGCTTCGGCAGGCGTTGGGGGCGTGGCTTTCCCGCTCTTGGCAGCACGGCGGGCTTGGTGGGCTGCCCGTATTTTGTCCTTATGTTCTTCGCTCATACCGCGTTTCTTGGGTTCGGCAGCGGCGGCCACTTCTGGCTTGGCCTTGGGCTTGGGGCCACGGCGTTTTGGTGCCTGGACATCTTCCAACACCGTTAGCGCATCGGCGGAGGGCATGGGTGCTTCTTGCATTTTGGTCTTTCCTTCCGCAGCCAACTTGATGTGGTGCAAATGGTGCTGGCTATGCCACATATACAGCGCGATCGCTTCCTGGATCAAGACGGTACGTTTGGCATCCGGGTGGTAGTATCCGCGCTCTAAATCTTCTTCGGACAGCGATTCGAGGAAGGCTACCCATCTGGTGTGCAGGGCGGAGATTATCTTGAGCGACATTTTGACGGGTGCATTTTTTCCATCTTCCGTTTCCGCCCAAAGTTGCTCCTCATAAGGTTTAATAATAGGGGTGTTTTCCGTCACTGCCAATTTCAGCCGGACATACGCATTCATGTGGCTATCGGCAATATGATGTATCACTTGCCGAATAGTCCAGCCTTCCGTGCGGTAGGCTTTGTCAAGATCGCCTCCACGCATTTTTTTGACCAATTTCTTTAAGTCTTTTGGGAACTTGGCCAGTTCCTTGATGTGCTTGCGGGTGTCCTCCAAAGAGTATTTACGGCCATACTCGAATTGTCCAATGGGGTAACGTCGATTATCCTGTTCTTTCATTGCTTTAAAAAATTGTTGAATTGAATTGTTTATATTAGAAGGTGAGAGGTTGAAAACATGGGGAGGTGATAAAATACCGATAGCCTAATGAAACATGGTGTTACGAGGAAAGATAGATTTTATTTGGTGTCTTTCCAACGCCACAAATAGCGGCTGGCCAAGGAACGGTGGGGCTGCCAGGGTTCGGCCAGTTCCAACATACGTTTTTTTAGTTCTTTTCCGGTTTCCGTTAATCCATACAACCGCGCCATGGCTTGTTGGATGCCCAAGTCATCTATTGGAAAAATGTCGGGTCGCCCCAACGTGAAGATCAACAACATTTGTACTGTCCATTTGCCCACGCCTTTTATTTGCGACAAAAAATCAATGATCTCTGCATCGCTCATCGTGTCCCAAGGATAGTTCTCTAAGTCGTTTTGCAAGAAAAACGTCGCTACGTTCTGCAAGTAGTTGGCTTTCTGGCCAGATAGACCGACGCTGCGCAGCTGTATTGGGTCCAGGACAATAACTAACTCAGGATGGGGGTAATTGTCGGGGAACAAGGTACAGAACCGATTAAAAATGACTGTCGCGGCTTTTACACTGAGTTGTTGGGAGACAATGGAGTCCAGAAGATCGTAATAGATTCGTCGGGAAGGGCTGTACACAGGCAAAACGGTTTGCTCTATCACACGCTTGAGCAATGTGTCTTGTTGCAAATGATCTAGCGCCATCGCAGAATTCATACGGCAAGATTAAGCGTTTTAATTTTAATGCAACTAATTATTTATTTTTAATTTGCACTAGCCGAGAGTAAAATTGCGGTCAGGTGCAAATAACGTGGCAGAATGGGGAGTTATATATATTATAAAACGTTGACTTTCAGATAATTGCGAAAAACGTGTAATCTACAATTTTTTTTAGCAAACTTTTGCCAAACGTCGTTTGTAGCACTAAATTTTATCGGATTTCACAGTTTTCTTATTGGGATTTACCAAAAACGCGCTTTGGAGAGCGTTCTTATCTGGCGTTTGAACACCACATTACTAAGAGGCTGTTTTAAAAAACCCCTTACCGGGAAGCGCATTTTAACCTTTCGTAGCCATTTAAAAGGCGGTAATTGCTGGTCTGGTGTCGTCCGTCTATACGCCGTGTTAAAGCCATTTAATAGGGGTAAGGACAGGGCAGACGCATTAAAATTGCTGGTTTAATTTCCAACTTTTCATAAAAAAGCATTAACCGCGTGTCATTCAGAGCCGTAAGGCGTGGAATCTGAGGCCGAAGGCCGAGGATGGCATCATAAAACCTTCGGGCTACGCCCTCAGATTCCACGCTACGCTCTGAATGACACGATTTTTTGGGTGGAGAATGCGCTTTTTGAAATGATTTTAATACGTCTGTCCTGGGTGTAAGGTCTGCATCACAAAAACCAACGAGTAGATTTTGGGCCATGGGGTCTTCGAGTTTCAAAGGACACCAAAACATCTTTTGCATCTTTTGCCACAAAATAAATAATATTGCCGGGTCGAATGTTCACGCTCAACCATTCCGGCAGACGATAAATATGGGATTTCAAAAAGTAAGCACTGTAGAAAGCAAAAGCGAGATGCAGCACTTTGTGCGCAGCCTGCTGGATGACGTCCAGGCGTTTGAGTATATGCTCGAAAACGACTGGTTCGAAACGGACATCATCCGCATTGGCGCGGAACAGGAGATGTGCCTAGTACACAACAAGACGCTCAAACCGGCCACTATCAACATGGAAGTGCTGGCGAAACTGGGCGACGATAAGCCGTGGTGCGTCACCGAACTGGCCAAGTTTAACCTAGAGACCAACCTTAGCCCGCGCGAGTTCACGGGTACGTGTCTGAGCGACCTGGAGGCCGAGAACCTGCATTACCTCTCCATTATCCAGAAGGTGTTGGATGAATTCGACGCCAGCATCATCCTGTGCGGCATATTGCCTACCCTGCGCAAGCACGACCTGGAGATGCACAACCTGACCCCCAAAGACCGCTATTATGCGCTCATGGCGGCCATCCAGAAGCATTTGCTGGGCACCTCCTTCGAGCTGCGCGTGGAAGGGGTGGACGAACTACTGGTAAAGCACGACTCGCCGCTGCTGGAAGCCTGCAACACCAGTTTCCAGGTGCATTTGCAGGTCACGCCCAAGGAGTTCGTGAAACTGTACAATATTTCCCAGGTGCTGGCCGCGCCGGTGATCGCCATTTCCGCTAATTCGCCGCTGGTGTTTGGCCGCCGTCTGTGGCACGAGACGCGCATCGCCTTGTTCCAGCAAAGTTTGGATACGCGCACCACCCACGATCACATGCGCGAACGGCTGCCCCGCGTCAACTTTGGCTCCGGCTGGCTACGCGGCGACATCACCGAAATCTATAAGGAGGATATCAGCCGCTTCCGGGTATTGCTGGCTGGCTCGATTGATGAGGACTCGCTGCAAATGGTCAAGGATGGCATCACGCCCAAACTCCGTGCCCTGCAAATCCACAACTCCACGGTGTACCGCTGGAACCGCCCCTGCTATGGCATCAGTCCGAACGGAAAGCCCCACCTGCGCATCGAAAACCGGGTGATGCCCGCTGGTCCCACTCCCGTGGACGAAGTGGCCAACGCGGCCCTCTGGTTGGGCTGTATGATAGCCATGGGCGACCAACACGAAGACATTACCAAACAGATCGACTTCGTGGATGCCCGCGACAATTTTCTGAAGGCCGCCAAATTTGGCATCGATACCACCTTTTCGTGGCTGAAGGATAAAAAAGTGCCGGTCACCGAACTGATTATCAAGGAGTTGGTGCCGATGGCCAAAGAAGGGCTGAAGCAGCGCAAGGTGAAGACCAGCGATATCAACAAATACATGGACATCATCGAGGCCCGCGCCCGCGAGCACAAGACGGGGGCCCGGTGGGCCTTGCGCACCTTTACCGCCCTCAAAAAAGAAGTCACCAACGACGAAGCCGTCACCGCCGTAACTGCCGCTATTTTGAAAAATCAAAAAGAAAACAAGCCCGTCCACACTTGGAAAGAGGCAACGCTGGCCGATCTGGAAAACTGGCAGCCCTCCAAGATCAAGGTCGAGGAGTTCATGTCCACCGACCTCTTCACGGTGCAAAAAGAAGACCTGATCGAACTGGTGGCCGAGATTATGGACTGGCGCAAGATCCGCTATATGCCGGTCGAAAACAGCAAGGGCGAGCTCATCGGCCTGATTTCCTCCCGGATGTTGCTGCGCCACTTCGTGCACTGTAACAATCTGAAAGAAAAGAGCGCAATTGCCGTAAAAGACATCATGATCGACAAGCCGGTGACGGTGACGCCCGAGACGACCATCATGGAAGCCATGCGCAAGATGCAGGATCACCGCATCGGTTGCCTGCCAGTGGTGAAAGGCAAGGAACTGGTCGGCGTGATCACCGAGATGGATTTTCTGCGGATCACGGCGCGGCTGTTGGAAAGATTGGAAAAGTAAACCGACAGACAACCGATCTATACCGCTATGTACCATTTGATGGAACTAAATATCAACCATTTATGACCTGCAAAACGATTTTCTTGGCTGCCAGCTTACTGGCCACTTTTTATGCTTCTGCGCAACGTTTTTCCTTGGGCGTTCGGGGCGGTTTTTCACTCAGCGACCTGAACTATGGTGGCTCGTATGCTTTCACCTTTTCTGGAGCAGCCCGACCGTTGCCCGGGTTTCACGTTGGTGCAGAAGGTGGTTGGCAATTAGGAGAACGCTTTACATTGTTAGTAGGAGCGCAGTATACCCGCAAGGGCTACCGTTCAAAGCTGGATCGTGCGGGTGGCGGCTACGACGACGTCCACTATATATTGCATTATGCTACTTTGCCGGTAGTCGGCAGTTTCCGGATTTGGAAGGGCTGGGCCTTGCAAGGAGGCTTGGAAGCGGGCTGGTTATTAAGTAGTCAGGGGAAAACTGTGCAAGAAACATTCGATGCGGAAGGATTCTTCGATCAATATAGGGATTTTGATCTCGGCGTACTGGGAGGCCTTGAGTACCAGTTTAGCAAAGGTTTCTTTCTGGGTACCCGGTATACGCTTGGGTTTACGCCGCTTTCCAGTACAGAGATTACCAACGACAACGGCGAAAAGCTGGGTACACTCCGTTTGTATAATGGCTCTGCACAGTGGTTCGCAGGCTATCGGTATTATTTTGGGAAGTAAAGATAACCTTTTCACCCCTTCCACCCTTTCCCGATTTTCATCACCACGCTGCCCTTTTGAATACTCCAAAAGTAAAAACCGGTGGCTAAATGCCTCGTATTGATCTCCGTCACGCCGTTGAAGAGCGGCTCGGACAAGACCAACCGCCCGAGGGCATCGTACAGGTAAAAAAGACCGCTTTGGGACGTTTGATCGGAAATGACCCGCAGGCTTTCCCTAAATGGGTTGGGAAAGACCTGGATACGGTTTTGCCAAACGGTCGTTTGACCGGAGGTTATCCCGACCGAAAGCAATCGGCATAGGGTATCCACACCATTGTTGTTGACTACGCTCAGACAAACCTGGTAATCGCCGTTCCGGACATACAAGTGTTCCGGATGTCGTTCCGTACTGCCGGGGCTGCCATCGCCGAAATTCCATTGCCAAGCTTGCGGCTCATAGTAGGACAGGTCGTGGAAAGCAATATCCAATGGATTGGAAGGGTTGGGATCGTGGCGCCAGTTGGCTACGGGCACATTATCAATACCCAGCGAATCGCAGATGGAGCCATCTTGCGGACCGAGCCGGTAATGGGTAAAATTGGGCAGGCTCCATTTGCTCAGCGAAGCCAGGGTCAGTCCGCGCAGCCGAAAATCATAGGCCGTTCCCGGTAGATCGGGCGAGGCAATGATGTGGAGGTAACGGTAGGGACCTGAGGTGCCGACATAAATCCTACCGTCGGGACCCAGTTGGCACATAAAAAAGGCAGCAATATATGGCCCGTCCCATTCGCCAACCTGAGTCTGACTCTCGCCCACGTTCGAGGCCAACAAATCATATTGATAGATATTTACCGCTGAAGTAATGTACAAAAATCTGGAATTGGGTGAAAAAGCCGCGCCAGAAATGCCATTGCCATTGAAATGGGGAGGGGCATCTATATCTAAAAAATTGAAGAAATGACCACTACAGCGATCAAATCCAAAAACATTAAGGCCAAAAGAACCGTGAAATCGTACATAGCGATTACCATCAGGCGAGAAAGCAGCCTGCCCGTTATTATCGTACACCCCGAATAGCCGACCGATGCATTACCGATGGACGGAGGCAATGCCTTGTGGGGGCAATAAAAGCACCTGGTAGCAATTGGAATTAAACAGCGGCACCACGCCTACCAGTCGCGCCCGTTGGCGTGTTTGACGGCCTGCAGATAGCCATTGCCCAGGGTGTCATTCAGGATCACCGTTCGTTTTTCCACGACTTTGCCCGGGCCATCGTTTTGCGATAGGTCGATCCGGTTGAGCAACAAATGTAACGGAGAAATATTGGCAAATGAATCCCCGCCAATGTTTTTCAACTGGTAGTTGAGCAGGAAAAAATCTCGTTCATCAAACCCCGGCAAGGCCAGTACACTCTGCGCCGTGGGCGTGTCGGCGTATTCCTCATTTTTACAGTAGTTTGCAAGTTCAGGGGGATTGACTTCGTTGGCTACGACGCAACAGCGCACGTATTGGAAGTGCGATTTATCAATTCCGGCCTGACTTACCGCTACTTCGACGTGCCAAAAGAGGAGTATGATGAGCTGATGGATGCCTCTTCTAAAGGTAGTTATATGCATGGCTGTATCATCGATTGCTACGATTACGTCAAAGTAAATGGAAGCAAAAAGCAGAGGGGGTAGAAAAATCCGGTTCCCAACACAAAGTAATAAAAAGAACGTTATCTCCGCATGAAAATGCTGTTCTCCTGCCTCGCCCTAACCCTCCTCACCGCCCACACCTGCTTCCAGAAAAACAGCCCCATCCCGTTTCCCACGATAAAAACAGCCAAACTTGGTCCCGATTCTTTGCTCTATCAACGTTTTACACCGCCGCCCGGCTTTGAGCGCGTACCCGCCAACCCCAAATCTTTCGCTTACTACCTGCGCCAGCTGCCCTTGAAGCCGCCCGGCAGCAAAGTCCATCTCTACAACGGCCGGGAAAAGGCTAATTCCGGCGTGTATGCGGCGGTGGTGAATTTGCCCATCGGCCAAAAAAACCTACACCAGTGTGCCGATGCGATCATCCGACTGCGGGCGGAGTACCTATGGCAAACCCGGCAATTTGACCAAATCCACTTTAACCTAACCAATGGCTTCCGCGTGGACTACGACCGCTGGCGCAAAGGCGAACGGGTAAAAGTCGTGGGTAACCAAACCACGTGGGAACAAAAAACAGCGGCGTCTAACACCTACGCGACTCTCTGGTCTTATTTGGAATTCGTGTTCACCTATGCTGGCACCTTGTCGCTATCAAAGGAATTGCGGCCCTTACCAGTTGCTGCTCTACAGATCGGCGACGTTTTCATCCAGGGCGGTTCGCCTGGCCATGCGGTCATTGTGGTGGATGCAGCCGTGGACAAAAACGGCCAAAAGGTGTTTCTGTTGGCGCAGAGCTACATGCCCGCCCAAGAAATCCAAGTGTTGAAAAATCCACAAAATGGAGATTGGG
>JAYUXG010000318.1:0-4139 GCA_043753125.1 Saprospirales bacterium
AGTGGTTTCGCATTCCGGGGCAGATATTTTACGTACTTCATCCGGTGTGCTGCGGCTAACGTAAGCCAGGGCACGAATGACAAAATTTTCAAAATAAGCATCGCTTTCGTAAAAAATTCACCAGAAACGGCCAGCCATGCTGAGCCATTCGAGCGGAGCGATGTTGGAAAACCACTCCCAGGTGAGGGCGCTTTTGCCCATGCCGCCAATGGCAATTACATTAAAGATGCGTACGTCGGCAAGGCGGCCTTTGCCAGTGATCCAGTCGGTGAGCAAATTGAGTTCCGGCTGCCGCCCGATGAGGCCGGTCGCCTGCGAGAGCACATACGGGTGGGCGATGTACGGCTCCGGCGGCGTGGTCATGGGATGCACGTAGTGAAATTGGTGCGGGGTTTCCGGCGTGTTTTCCTTTAATTTTTCTTTGAGTTGGGAAAGCGCTTGTACGAGGTGTGCCCGCAAATCCTCCGGGGAGGTAAAAAAGGCGGCAACGCGGTCATTACCAATGCGTTTTTTCAATACCTCCAATTTTTCAGCGCCAACACCTTTTTCAACATCTGCCCCTTTACCGGGTGGTCCTCATGCATGAAAAAGATCAGACGCGGAATGCCGAGCTCGACGGCGCGGTTGTATTCCATTTCGGCAATGGAAATGCCATCAGGATTGTCATAATCCGGCACAAACCCGTAGCGATAGGCAAAAATGCCGATGTACACATCCGCCTCGTCCACCAGCCGGAGCGAGACTTCCACCGCGTTGGCATCCTCGGCAGTAAGGTTTTCCATCATTTTCTCCGCAAAAACGCCCATGCGGTGGCAGGCTTCCTCCACCTGCTTGCGATGCAAAGGCAGGTCGCGGGCCGTGCTGGAGATCATGGCTTTTTGCACTGGTGTGGTCGAGGCAGACATAGGCATTGGTTTGGAGATACAAGGAAGGGACACTTTTTGAAAAAGTATTATTCTTACTTAATTAGAACCTGACTTTCATGGCCCATCTTCAAAATATCCACCGCCATGTCCCCCACCCTGCCTACTTTTCCCCCAAAATGCAACCACCCATGAAAAAGATACTGCTCCTGGCTTTCCTTCTCTACCAATGTATCCTCGTCCAGGCCCAAAACGATGCCTGGCACATCGTCGCCGATAAGATCGACCCCGCCAACTACTACGGCATCACCGTAGCCAACGGCATGATCGGCCTGGTGTCTTCGCCCGAACCAATGAAAGTGAAAGACGTGGTGCTCAATGGCGCCTACGATAATTACCTGCGTGGCCGGGTGAGCAACATCCTCAAGGGGTTCAACTTCGTGAACATGAACCTCGACGTGGATGGCCGTCGCATCGGGCGTAAAGACATCGTCAATTATCGCCAGACGCTGAATATGCGCCAGGCGGAACTGACCACCACCTTTGACGTGGGCGACCAGGTGAGCGTCTCACACAGCGTGATGGCCCTGCGCCACCTGCCATTCTGCGCGCTGAGTATCGTGGAGATCACCGCCAAGAAGGACGTGACCATTACCCCGGCCGCCGTGATCGAAGCCCCGGAAATGCTGCAGGACGTGCGCAATTACTTCGCCCAGATCGACCGGCCGCACGTGCTGATCCCGCTGCTGACCTCGGTCGGGAAAAGCCCCACCGGCAAGTATACCGTGGCGGCCAGTTCGGCCTTCGTTTTTGAAGAGCCGCATGGGCAGGAGCCGGCGCTCATCCACGAGGACTGGGACTACAATATGCACCTGCTGAAATTTTCCAAAAAACTGAAAGCCGGCGAAACCTACCGCTTTGCCGTAGTGGGCAGCATCATTTCCTCGGCCCACGTCGCCGATGCCCATAACGAGGCCGAACGCCTGACCATCTACGCCGCCCTGGAGCGCACCGAGCGCCTGCTGAAGCGCCACCGGGCGGCCTGGGACCAGCTGTGGTCGTCCGACATCACCATCGAAGGCGATGTGGACGCTACCCGCGACGTGCATTCGGCCATGTACCACCTGTACTCTTTTGCCCGCGAAGGCACCGCACTCAGCCTGTCGCCGATGGGCTTATCCGGGCTGGGCTATAATGGTCACGTGTTCTGGGACACGGAATTATGGATGTTCCCGCCGCTGCTGGCGCTGCATCCGGAGATCGCCAAATCGCTGCTGGAATTCCGTTATCAGTTACTGGAACAGGCCAAGCAAAACGCCTTTTCGCATGGCTACCGTGGCGCCATGTATCCCTGGGAAAGCACCACCACCGGCCAGGAAGAGACGCCGGTCTGGGCACTCACCGGGCCCTTTCAGCACCATATTTCGGGGGATATTGCCTGGGCAGCCTGGCAGTATTATTCGGTTACCAAGGATAAGGTCTGGCTCCGTGACCGGGGCTGGCCGATGCTGAAAGAGATTGCCGATTTCTGGTCCAGCCGGGTGGAACGCAATGGACCCGGCCAATACGACATCATCAACGTGATTGGCGCCAACGAGTGGGAAGAGAACGTGGACAATAACGCCTTCACCAACGGCATGGCCAAGACCGCCCTGGCCTACGCCACTGATGCTGCCCGCGAGTTGGGTCTCACGCCCGACCCCGACTGGATGGTCGTCGCCAACAACATTCCCATCCTGCAATTCCCCGACGGTACGACCAAGGAAAACGCCACCTACACCGGCGTGGAAATCAAGCAGGCCGACGTGAACCTGCTGGCTTATCCGCTGAAAGTCATCACCGACCCGGCGCAGATCAAGAAAGACCTGGACTACTACCAGCCACGCATGTCCAAGGAAGGACCGGCGATGGGGAATGCCATTCTGACCGTATCGGCGGCCCGCTCCGGCGATGCTGACCGGGCGTATGACCTGTGGAAAAAGAGTTACCAACCCAACCGGGTGCCGCCCTTCGGCGTGCTGTCGGAATCGGCAGGCGGCACCAACCCTTACTTCGCTACCGGGGCGGGCGGTTTCCTGCAGGCTACCATCATGGGTTTCGGCGGACTGGATATTACCCCGGCGGGGATCGTGCAGATGAAAACGAAGTTGCCGAAGGGCTGGAAGTCGATCACGATTACGGGCGTGGGGGTGGAGAAGAAGACTTTTACGGTGAAGTAGGTTTTTTAAAAATTACCCTGGCCAAAAATTGCTAATCCACTTCTAGTGGTATTGTTTATATCTACAGTAAATTTTATCTTTGCAGTACCCAAACGTTTTGGACGTATCGAATAAGATTGCCTCGTGCATCACAATTCATGGGTTTTTTGAAGCCACCAAGAGCATTATGCTACTTGGTGGCTTTCACTTTGTACCTAGTATGCAGGACAATTCTACTTACTTTTCTTTTTTTGTTACTACTTATTGTCCTGACTTGCTTAATGACAAACTTTTTGTCCTCCATTATTTTAGTAAATTGGATTAATGGTAGATTGGTGCGTTTAGTCGCACCAGCTATTTTTATCTCATCTGGCTGCAGAAAGACGTCTGGTGCTTTAGCAAAGTCTTCTTTTTCTACTGCGATCTGACCTCTCCTTGCTTCAGTCAGTGGATTACCGTGTTGCTCAAGCGTATGAAGAATACCAAAATTATCAGTGCCTGCCCAATGGCCGTGAATATCTATCCCAGTAGCATCTTGTACTTTTTCTACCAGATATTCCGGCACTACGAACAAATCCAGCTTTCGATGGAACGGTAAAATAGTATTCAGACATTCATCCTATAGGGCAAAAATGTCCGCCCGCATTTGTGTTAAGTCCATGATTTTTGACGGTCCAAAAGGTTAAGGAATTATGACTATTTTTGGTCATAAAACTATCTTTTATCTCTAATAAAGTAAATCCAACCCGTGCTAAAATTTCTTCGCCGGCCTTTCCGGCTGCTGGCTATCCTACTCATCATTTTTGTTATTTACGCCAACGTCCGGCTCTACGATGAACCAGTATGCATAACTATACCATACGGCCAGATTGACTGCGAAACCCTGGACCAACTGCACTATTTACGCAGAATACTACAGGAGCACCGGGCTGCCGAAGAGATGGAAACCCTTTACCCGGAAGGCTTTGTTTTCACCTATGCCTTGTATGCGCTGGCCTGGTCCGAAGTAGCGAGCCTCCTTCCACCGGAAAGCGTTAGCCAGCAGGAAGGCGTACAGGAGATCGCTTTTAGCCTGGAA
>JAYUXG010000319.1:0-4134 GCA_043753125.1 Saprospirales bacterium
GGGGTGGGTTCGATCAGGTTCAGCCAGTCAATAATCTGGCGCGCTTCGGCCTCGTTGGTCTCGCTGGCCTCGTCGTAGCGGCCCTCCACGTTGGCCACTACGGTGGCTTCGTGCGCGAGGCGGCCCGAAGGCATCCGTTTGAAAGGCGTACCAAAAGCAATGCGGTTAAAGCGCACCCACTCTTCGGGGCTGTCCTGGTGCTGGTAGTCCAGCGTGGAAGTCTTGGCCCCGATACCCTTGCAAAATTCGAGGAAGTCGTCTTCCGCCGCCGGGGTCATGTCCTGCTTGGAGTCGCCAAAGACCACCAGATTTTTGGCCATGTCAAACAGGTGGTAGCACTCCTGCTTGGGAATGTTGTGGGCCTCGTCCACCAGCACCACATCGAAGAGCATATTGGAGGCTTGCACCACGTCCAGGGCCACCTGTGGGGTCACCAGCAGCACCGGCAGTGTTTCGGTCAGCGAATTGATGTGCATTCTGAATAACTCATCGGAACGGTGATGCGACGAGAGGCTGCGGTTGTTCTTGCCAAACCAGGTTTTGTACGCCTTGGCATCGGCGGATTTCAATGCCCGCAAGGCCTTGTTCTTCCGGTTTTGCCACAGCGAACTGATTTGGATGGGCAGCAACTGTTTCAGTTCGCGGGTAGAGGCGTGGAGATTGGCCTGCGTGTCCGCGTCCCAGTACAGGCCGGGATGGAATTCATTTTGCAGCAGGTGGTGCAAGTACCAGCTTTCAAAAGCGGCCTGCCAGTTCAGCGGCTTGATCTTGCAAAGCGCGCGCACCGCTTTTTGGGCCGGTGGCGACAGTTGCAACCAATGCCGCTGCCAGACGTAAAAATCGTCGAAATCGCGGAGATAGAACTGGGTGTCTTCCAAGCGGGCGATCACGTCTTCCAAAAATTCCTGCCGTTTCGGGATGGTCAGCATCTCGTGGCGCAGCATTTCCGCATACAAACCAGCTTGGTTGAATTCTTCCACAAAGACGTCCATGCCGTACTCCAAATCCTTGATCTGCTCCCGGAAGTCGAGGTCGCTGTGAATGCTCTTGCCATTCAATCGCCGGACATCGTCGCGCACCGCACCGGGAATGCGCCGCCGCCATAAGCGCAGCGAGGCTTCAAAATCCTTGGTCAATTCGGCGATCTTCTTGATGTTCTTTGAATCCAAAGTCGTGGGGAAATCAAACTCAAAGTATTTGCGCAGGCTATACAACCGCCGCATTTCTTCAAACGTAGCCCCTATTTTTTCTTTGGCCCCGACGATTTCCTTGTAGCGGTCGGAGAACACGCCGTAGAGTTTTTCAGAATTGGAAATGGCCTTTTCAAAATCGGAACCAAAGCGCTGTACTCCGTCTTCCAGGCTGTCGCGCACCCGCTTGACCAGGCTGGCCAGTTCAAAATAATATTGCTCATAATGGTCGAGCAGGGCCTCCGCGTAATCGTTGGTCTTGGCGATGTAGCGGTGGTGCAGGGCAGTGGATTTGTCGAGCAACGACTTTACCTTTTTTTCCGTCCAAACCACTCCTTCGGCGTTGTCATGGTCGGTGAACACGCCACCATTCAATCGGCTCAGCGGATGATTGAGCGTTGGAAAACGGCGAAATAACGGCTCGCTGGCATAGATGGCCACAACCACCTCGTCGTATTCTGCCTTGGAAAATTTAAAATCTTGTGGATGCAACTGACTGAGCAGCAACTCTTTGCCTTCGGTACGGTTGGCACGCAGGTAACGACCTACCGTCTCGGCGAAGTTCAGGTTGCCAAATAGTGGCGCGTGAATCTCGTCCCAGGCATCATCCAGTTTGCGCTGCTCCCGTTGGGTTTTGTTCAGCACCGATTTGAATAATTCTTCGTCGTGGGTAGCCTTGTGCTGGCTATCGGCAGTCATGCGCAGCATATCGGCCAGCATGAGCTGGTCGCCGACCATATCGCGCACGATAAAGGAGACGTCACCAATACCTTTGTCCAGCAAGAATTTCTGGGCGCGGCGCAGGGACTGGATACTCTTGGAGACGATGAGGCACTTTTTGCCGCTCGACAGCGCGTTCATGGCAATGGCCGAAATGAGGTAGGTCTTGCCGGTACCGGAGGCTCCTTCCACCACCGTCAACGCACTGTGCTGCACCGTGCGCAACACCGCGCGTTGGGAGGGATCGAGCGGCAACAGCGTGAAACTATGCCGCCAATCGTCCGCTTCGGCGGGAAGATCGGGGGCCACGATAGGTGGTTGGGTGATGGTGGTGCGCGGCAGCGTCGGGTACAGGCCCGCTACTGCCGACCAGCACAAGCGGCCCTGGGCGATAAACTGCTCGGCTTCGAGGCCGACCGGGCAAGGCTGGACGCTGAAAGGCAGGCCATCCTCCACGGCTCCCAGCAGTAACCGCATCCCCTCGCAAATCTCGCCCAAACTACGGGCATTCAGGTTGCGGCCTTCAGCCAATCGCTGCGCCCGGTGGGAGAAATCGGTGCCATTGAGGGCATCGATCAAGTGGAAAAGTGGGTAGTTGGGCTGCACCAAATGGGTGTCTGTGCGTTGCACCGTCCACGTATCGGTGTGCTGGGCGTGTGGCTCGATCTGAAACTGCCAGATGAACAGCGGCGCGGCCACCTCATAGCCGCCCGTCCGGGCCAGTATGAAAGGATAGCCGATACCTAAGTTCTTGGTACCGAAGACCTTCTCCCGGTTGCGGGCCTCGAAGTAAAAATGGTTGAACCAGGCAGCGGCGGTATGCTGCGCCGTGACGGATAGCTCGAAGGGCCGGTTTTCCACCATTTCGCGGATGCTGCGAATAGCAAAATTATCGTCATTCAGGGCAAACAGGTCGACCCGATCTGGCCCGGCGGGCAGGTTTTGCAACCAAGCGAGTGCTTCGGGGCTGTAGGCGGGGGCGGTCCAGGTAGTGGATTGTTCAGGGGTGGCGGTGATGGATGTCTCTGGCATATAAAATTGTCTTTGGCTTAGCGGCTGCGGATGTTGGCAGACTTCGTGCAAAAGAACGGTTTTTAGCGGGTAATTTTTTCCAAGTCCAGGAAAACGCCGTTCAAATGGTCAAAATCGCCATCGGTAATCCGCAATTTGGCTGTTGGTACACCGGTTTTGTGACTGAGCCATTTTTTGAGATCGTGGAAAAGACTCGTGCAGGGTAGCGGATTATTTTTAGGCAAGGACTACAGGTTTCGTATGCGGTATGATCCATTACAAAATTAATTTCCATGAACCGACCAATATTGCCTCGCGCGATTTGCTCCGGCATGATATTTTAAGAGAGTGTCAGCATCCGGTTCTTCCCCGATCAGTACATTTTTTTCTCATCTATCACTTCTCTCCATGCAGGATTATCCGAAATCTACCGCCTTTAAAGGACAAAAACAGCCGTATCCAGCCAAGCAATCGGAGATGGATCCCTTGCCCCAGACAGAACTGAAACATTACCGGCCAGCCGGTAAATTAACCGGCAAAAACGCCTTGATTACGGGGGGCGATTCCGGTATTGGCCGGGCGGTAGCGCTTGGATTCGCGATGGAGGGCGCACAGGTGGCCATCCTGTACAATGAAAACGATGGAGATGCCGCCGAAACCAAACGGCTGTGCGAGCAGCACAACACGCTATGTTTGTTGATCAAGGCCGATGTGCGCAGCGTCGAAGCGTGCCGGGCGGCCGTTCAAAAAACGCTGGACACCTTTGGCCGGCTGAATATTCTGGTCAACAATGCCGCTTACCAAATGGCCCAGAAAAGGTTGGAAGACATCACGGAGGAGCAGTTGCGCCGCACCTTTGAGACTAATATCTACGGCTATTTTTTTATGGCGCAGGCTGCTTTACCCCATTTGAAAAGCGGCGATTCTATCATCAACACCGGGAGTATCGTTGGAAAAACCGGCATTCCGATTCTGGTGGACTATTCAGCGACCAAAGGCGCCATCCATTCTTTTACCAAATCGCTGGCCTTACAGCTCGGTGACCGGGGCATCCGGGTGAACTGCGTCATTCCCGGTCCGGTCTGGACGCCCGGTATTCCCGGTACGATGCCCATAGAAGAGGTCGAAAATTTTGGCCATGAAGTCGCCCTGAAACGGCCCGGACAACCCGAAGAACTGGCCCCCGCCTATATCCTGCTCGCTTCCGACGACG